>CABSMD010000184.1 GCA_902478725.1 uncultured Clostridia bacterium | reverse complement strand
GAGAAAAATGCAAGATAAAAATCAATCCTTTTTGTCAGAGACCATTTTCCTTGCATAATTACCTGTAATTTGATATGATTTCTATGAACGCTAAAAGAAGGACGAAAAGCATATGAGTATGATAGAGGAACTGCAAAAATTCAGGCGGGAGGGGTATTGTTCCTTCCACATGCCAGGGCACAACTATGGAAAAGGAATCGGCGGCGTATTCGCCATCGACGTGACAGAGCTTCCTGACACCGACAACCTCGCGCACCCGGAAGGTATGATTGAACGGGCACAGAGACTGGCGGCTGAAATATACGGGGCAGAGGAGTCTTTTTTGCTGGTGAACGGCAGTACGGTGGGGGTGCTTTCCGCCGTTTACGGCACGTTTGTCAGGGGAGATACTGTTTTGATAGACCGGATGTGCCACCAAAGTGTCCTGCACGCTGTTCTGTTATCCGGCCTCCGTCCGGTTTTTCTGCCGAACCGCTATAATGGGGAAGCCGGATTGTTCGCGCCGGTCTGCCCGGAGGAGTTGAAAAAAGCGCTGTCGGAACACCCGGAGGCGGCAGGCGCGGTCGTAACCTCGCCAAACTACTATGGTCTTTGTGCGGACATCGCCAAAATGTCAGACCTACTTCATCAAAGGGGGTTGCCTCTGCTGGTCGACGAGGCACATGGGGCTCATTTCCCCTTCCATCCATCCTTCCCGAAAGGGGCGGTTTTACAGGGGGCTGACGCCGTGGTGAATTCCCTGCACAAAACCCTCCCCTCTCCAAATCAGACGGCGGTTTTACACATACTGGGGCCGCGGATCAACCGGGATCGGGTGCGGGACAGTATCAATATCTTTCAGACCAGCAGTCCATCATACGTCTTACTGGCATACGCAGAGCGTGCGCTCGAAGAAATGCGGGAGAACGGGGAATCCCTGTTTGAACGGCAGATACAGCATTGCCGCCGGTTTGCCGAACGATGTGGGGAACAGCTCCGGATCGTGGCGGGAGACGACCCCATCCGGCTGGTGATCAATCTTCATCAGGCGGGCGCCGATGCGCGGGAGGTATACCAGAGGCTGTACCGCGATCACAGGATCGCTCTGGAGGCGGCCGACCGGGAGAACCTGATCGCTATTGTGTCGGTCGGCAATACACAGGTAGATTTTTACAGGCTGTATGGGGCGTTAATGGATATTGTTGAAAAAAAAGCAATGACCAAGGTTGTCAACGCGGATCGGAAAGAGTCAATCCGGCAGGTAAAATACCGGTTTTCCGAGCAGATGGCCATGGAGCCGGAGGACGCCTTCTTCGCCCCTCGTGAGGAAATTGCGCTTGAGGCGGCGCAGAGCCGTATCTGCGCCCGCCCGGTCGTTCTGTTTCCACCGGGGATCATGCTCGCCGCACCGGGAGAACGGCTGACGGAGGGTGTGTTGCAAACGATAGATGAAACGACAGGCTTCAAAACACTCTGGGTTGTAAAAGAGAATGTCTAAAATGGTTCAAGTGATGCGAAGGAGGAAGGAATTGCTATGAATCCATACATGAATCTGAAAAGGCTGGAGTTTCCGGTGACCTTTCGCTGTACGGGAAGCTGCAAGCACTGCTCAAACGGCACCGTCAGGCCGACGGCACACATCGATACGCAGAGGGCCGTTTCGACGGTACGGGAGTTTTCCGAACAGTTTGCACTGGAGTCGGTGATGACCTTTGGCGGGGAGCCGCTATTGTATCCCGAAACAGTGTGCGAAATCCATAAAACGGCGAGAGACTGCAACATTCCCCTCAGGCAGGTAATCACCAATGGTTTTTTCACAACGGATGAGGCGAAGATGCATGATACGGTGTTCCGTTTAGCGGACGCCGGGGTCAATTCCCTGTTACTTTCTGTGGATTGTTTTCATCAAGAAACCATTCCGGTTGAGACGGTATATTCCTTTGCAGAGGCGGTAGTGGATGCCGGGATACCGGGAGCCCGGCTTCAGCCCGCCTGGGTGGTGGATCGAAGCCATCAAAATCCGTACAATCGGGCAACCGAAGGATGCCTGGCCCGTTTTTCAGACCTTGGAATCCCGGTGTCGGACGGGAATGCAATCTTCCCCGCCGGAAACGCGGCGGCCTATTTGTCTGAATACTACCCCAAAAAGCCGTTTGATCTGGAGTATCGATGCGGCGACGCACCTTATACGGAGAAGCTGGACGCTGTTTCCTGCCTGAGCGTAGCACCCGGGGGAGATGTAATGGTATGCTGTTTTGTAATTGGAAATGTATACCACGAAAAAATTTCAGACATTGTAAGACGTTATCGGCCGGATCACAATCCGGCGATGGCGGCACTGTTACACGGCGGTGTCGGGGAGCTGGTGCGGTATGGCAGCTCGATGGGAATAGAAGCCAGTCCGGACAATTGTTACAGCCCCTGCGACCTGTGCCGTAAGATCGTACGGAAGCGGAATGCTCAGGCATAAGAGAGGCGAAGCCAAATGCTTAAGTGTTTTAAAGAAACCATCTGATTTTGATTGACTTTTTGAACAAAAAATCATATAATAGTAGTAGAAATCAAAGGAGGTATCGGCCATGAAATTAATCCTGGCGATCGTTCATGATATTGATGGCAATAATCTGATGTCGGCTTTGAATAAAGAAGGGTATTCGGTTACCAAGCTGGCCACTACCGGCGGTTTTTTAAAGGCCGGGAACACCACGCTGATGATTGGGGTCAGCAATGAAAAGGTGGACGCGGTGATTGACGTGATCCGTTCCAAGTGCGATCACAGAAAGCGCATGGTGGTCAGCCCTACCGTTGTCGGCAATGTCGAGAGCAGTATGGACCCGTTCCCGGTTGAGGTCGATGTGGGCGGCGCTACCGTCTTTGTGGTTGATGTCGATAAATTTGAGAGAATTTAAGGGATGGAAAAGATTTACGGACACACATCCCAGATAGAAGGACTTGCGCAGGCGGTACGCCGGGGCAGGTTGAATCATGCCTACATCTTTGAGGGCGTGGACGGCATTGGAAAAACAATGGTTGCACACCATCTGGCGCGGATCGCGGTCTGCAAAAAGCAGGATGGTACGGTTTGCGGTATATGTCAGTCCTGCCAAAAAAGCGAGGCTGGATCGCACCCGGATATCGTCACGGTCGACAGTGCATTCATCCAGGACGGAAAGGTCAAGGAGGGTTCTGTCGACGCGATGCGGCTTTTTAAGCGGGACGTGTATTCCAAACCTTTTCTCGCGCAACGCAAGGTATATATCATCCCCCAGGCAGACCAGATGCTTCTGCCGGCACAAAACAGCCTGCTTAAGGTGCTGGAGGAGCCCCCCTCTTACTGTACGGTTATTCTGTTATGTGAGAATGCGCAGAAGCTGTTGGAGACAGTCCGTTCGCGGGCGGTTCTACTACATTTTCAGCCGCTGAACGATCGGGATATGTCCGCCTACCTTGTGGATCATTTCGGGGGGGAGCAGGTGGAGGAATTGCTGCGTCTTGCAGGCGGTATTCCACGCAGGGCGGAGGAGATCGCTGGGGACGAGGCGTTTTTTGAGCGGCGCTCTCAGGCGGCGGGACTGTTTGCGGACTATCTGTGCTCTACGGGGGATATGCTTCCATGCTCCCGTTTTTTGGAGGGGGAAAAGGATAGGATTGGACTTTTCCTGGACGAATATTTGGTTTTGATGCGTGATGCTGTCCTGGCGGCAGCGGGTGAGAAAGGGGCGAAGGACGATTTGTCCGATTACGCTCGGAAAATTGCAAAAAAGGCGGGACTTGACGGTGCGGCGGCAATTTTTGATATTCTGCAGGAAACCAGCCGCCGGCTGGGAAGCAATGCAAATTTTTCACTTACAGTGACTGACATGCTGCTAAGGAGTTGGGAGAGAGCGAATGGTTGAAATTGTTGGAGTGCGTTTTAAAAACGTTGGAAAGATCTATTATTTCGATCCGGACGGACAAGCTATCGCCAAGGGAGAACACGTGATCGTGGAAACGGCCCGGGGCGTGGAATATGGCGAGACGGTACTCGCCAACATGGAGGTAGAGGACAATAAAATCACGCCTCCTTTGAAAAAGGTAATCCGCAAAGCCTCAGAAGAGGATGAGAAGCGGTGTGAGGAAAACAGAAAAAAGGAAAAACAGGCGTTTGATGTTTGTGTGGAGAAGATTCGCAAGCACAAGCTGGAAATGAAGCTGATCGATGTTGAATATACCTTTGACGGGAACAAGATTCTCTTTTACTTCACGGCGGACGGGCGGATCGATTTTCGCGAACTTGTGAAAGATTTGGCCTCGGTGTTCCGGACCAGAATCGAGCTGCGCCAGATCGGCGTGCGCGACGAGGCAAAGATGCTGGGGGGCTTGGGTATCTGCGGCAGGGGACTGTGCTGCGCCACCTTTTTGGGCGAGTTTGAGCCGGTATCGATCAAGATGGCGAAGGAGCAGAGCTTATCCTTAAATCCGACGAAGATATCCGGCACCTGCGGGCGGCTGATGTGCTGCTTAAAGTATGAGCAGGCCGCCTATGAGGATCTGCTGCGCCGTACCCCAAAGCCGGACGCGATTGTTAAGACCCCCGCCGGGCGCGGTACCGTGGTGGATTCCAATATGATTCGGGGACGGGTTACGGTGCGGCTGGATAAGGACAACGCCACACAGACCTTTGATGTGAAGGATTTGAAGGTGATCAAGGACGCCTCGATTCATCTCAAGCCGGATGAAATCAAGATGTTGAAAGAGCTGGAAGAAGAATAAGGGGACTTTTGTAATAGGAAAGGATAAAAAAGCCTAAATTAGCCCTTGTTTTTTTCTATAAAAGATGGTACAATGTAGGCAACTTCGATTTCAAGGTTTCTATTGTTTTTCAGTTTTGATTCCAGGAAAGCGGAGTTGTTTAGCAAGCAGTAAAATTATGGCACAACGAAAGTAATTTAATAAGGAGGTGTTTCCATTGGCTTATAAAATTGGTGACGAATGCATCAGCTGCGGCGCGTGTGAGGCGGAATGCCCGGTTTCGTGCATTAGCGCAGGGGATGCGAAATATGTAATAGATGCAGACGCTTGCATCGAATGCGGCGCGTGTGCGGGTGTATGTCCGGTTGACGCACCGAAGCCTGAGTAATTCAGAAGTATAAAAAAACCTGTGGGAAACTACAGGTTTTTTTCAATATTTATCAGATTGAACGGGGGAGAGGATGGAAAAGCGGTTTGAACGGATCGACGACCTGCAATGTAACGGCCTTCAAATTATTCAGGACAGCCGACTGTTCTGTTTCGGCATGGACGCGGTACTGCTGAGCGGCTTTGCACAGATACTGCCGGGGGCACGTGTGCTCGACCTGTGCACCGGTAACGGGATCGTTCCGCTGCTCCTGTCGCAAAAGACAGAGGCTGGGGAGATCGTTGGCCTGGAGCTTTTGCCCG
>CABSMD010000183.1 GCA_902478725.1 uncultured Clostridia bacterium | reverse complement strand
AGGTGGAGTTAATCCTGGCGGTCGGCGGCGGTAGCGTGATGGATTCGGCAAAGCTGATGGCTTCCGGCGCGCTTTATGAGGGAGATCCATGGGATTTTTCCTCCAAGAAGGAGTCCCCAAAGGCCGCGCTCCCGGTTGGGACGATCGTGACATTGTCCGCCTCCGGAAGCGAGATGAGTTCCTCCGCAGTAATCACCAACGAGGAGGGTTGGCTCAAACGGGGCTTTAATTCCGATTGGAACCGTCCGCTTTTTTCCATCTGCAATCCGGAGCTTACCTATACCTTGCCTCCTCACCAGACGGCCTGCGGGATCGTGGACATTATGATGCACACGCTGGAACGGTATTTCAGCTGCTCGCCCGACACGGATCTCACCGACCGGATCGCGGAAGGGTTGTTGAAGTCGGTCGTTCAGGCGGGGCGAAAGGCAATGGAGGACCCGCGGGAGTATGAGGCGCGGGCAACGCTGATGTGGGCGGGCAGCCTGTCCCACAATGATCTGACGGGAGTGGGGCGCAAGGTGTTCATGGTCTGCCACCAGATCGAACACGAAATCAGCGGCCTGTTTGATTCCGTAGCGCACGGCGCGGGGCTTGCGGTAGTGTTCCCGGCCTGGGCAAAATACGTTTACAAGAGCAAGCCGCAGCGGTTCGCGCAGTTTGCCGCGCGGGTTTGGAATAGTGAGTTTGCCGATACAGTGGCAATGGCGCTGGAGGGAATTTTAAAAACCGAGGATTTCTTCCGTTCCATCGGTATGCCGGTACGGTTATCGGAGCTGGGAATCGATTCTTCCAGCTTTGATGAGCTGGCGGAAAAATGTACTTTTTGGGGCGGGCGCACCCTGCCGGGTTTTGTGGAGCTGGGCAAAAAGGAGATTATAGAAATTCTGGAGCTTGCACGGTAAGATAAAAGAGAAAAAAGAGGGATAAAAATGAAAAAAAAGTATTCGATCGGGCTGGATTTTGGTTCCCTTTCCGGACGTGCGGTGCTGGTCGATCTGACCGACGGCAAAGAGATAGCGGTCAGTGTGCTGGACTATCCGCATGCGGTCATGAGCGAGCGGCTGCCCTGCGGCAAGAAACTGGGGCTGGATTATGCGCTGCAGCATCCACAGGATTATCTGGATGTTCTGCGTACTGTTATATCGGATGTTTTACGGCAGACCGGAGTATCCGCCTCTGATGTGGTCGGGGTAGGAATCGATTTTACCACCTGCACTATGTTGCCGGTCAAGGCGGACGGCACTCCGCTCTGCTTCTTATATGAGGATGAGCCGCACGCCTATGTGAAGCTCTGGAAGCACCACGCGGCACAGCCGTATGCCAACCGTTTGAACGAGACGGCAAAGAGGATGGGGCTGAAATGGCTGGACCGGTATGGCGGAAAGATTTCATCCGAGTGGATGTTCCCCAAAATCATGCAGATCGCGGAGGAAAGCAGGAAGCTATATGAGGAGACCGACCGCTTCATTGAAGCGGCGGACTGGGTGATCTGGCAGCTGACGGGACGGGAAACGCACAACTCTTGCCTGGCCGGCTACAAGTCGATCTGGAGCAAGCGGGAAGGGTTTCCCGGCAATGACTTTTTCAAGGCGCTGGGACTGGACGGAATCATTGGCACCAAGATATCGGATACGATCATCCCGGTCGGCAGCAAGGCGGGCGTGGTCGGTCCGCACGGCGCCGCGCTGACCGGCCTTTGCGAAGGAACGGCGGTCGCGGCCGGTAATTCGGACGCGCACGTAACGCTTCCGGCGGCCGGCATCACCACAAGCGGAAAGATGCTGATGATTATGGGTACCTCTACCTGCCACATCCTGATGGGAGATGAGGAGAAAACTGTCCCCGGCATGTGCGGCGTGGTGGAGGACGGCGTTCTTCCGGGCTTCTTCGGCTATGAGGCGGGACAGTCCTGCGTGGGCGACCATTTCAGCTGGTTTGTGAAACACTGCGTGCCGTCCTCCTATGAGCAGGAGGCAAAGGAACGCGGAATCAACATCCACCAGCTTCTGCGGGAGAAGGCACAGCGGCTCCGCCCCGGTGAGAACGGGCTGGTCGCGCTGGACTGGTGGAACGGCAACCGCAGCGTTTTGGTCGACGTCGACCTGACCGGACTGATTCTGGGCATGACGCTGCAAACCAGGCCGGAAGAAATCTACCGCGCGCTGATTGAGGCGACGGCATATGGTACCCGCATGATTATCGATACCTTTGAGCAAAGCGGCGTGAAGATCGACAGTTTGTACGCGGCCGGCGGCATCGCGCAAAAGGATGAGATGATGATGCAGATTTACGCGGATGTGACCAACCGGGAGATATTTATCTCCGATTCCCCGCAGGCACCCGCGCTCGGAAGCGCGATGTTCGGCGCGGTGGCGAGCGGTTATTTTTCGGACATTTCAGATGCGGCGGCGGTCATGGCAAAGGTGAAGGACACCGTTTACCGGCCATCACCAGAGGCGGTGGCAATGTATGACAGGCTGTATGAGGAATACCGCGTTTTGCACGATTATTTTGGACGGGGCGGAAACGATGTGATGAAGCGCCTCAAAGCGATCAGGAGCGAGATCAGGAATGAGGCTTGAGGGTTGCGTTGCAGAATCAGGAACAGGGCCAAAACGGATACAGATGTCATAAAATTGAAGTAAAATCACGAATGGAGTATGATCAGGAATAAGGAGTGGGTTAAATTGCTGAGTGAATTGAAAAGACAGGTATTGTCCGCAAACCTTGCCCTGCCCGCGCAGGGGCTGGTGCTGTTTACCTGGGGCAACGTGTCGGGGATCGACCGGGAAAGCGGACTGGTAGTGATCAAGCCGTCCGGCGTGGAATATGGCGAATTGACTGAGGATAAGCTGGTGGTGGTCGACTTAGACGGTCGGGTGGTCGAAGGGGAATACCGCCCGTCCTCTGATACTCCGACCCACCTTGCGCTGTACCGGGCGTTTCCCAACTTAGGCGGGATCGTACACACCCACTCCACCTTTGCGACCGCGTTTGCGCAGGCTCAAAGGCCGATCCGACCATTGGGTACGACCCATGCCGATTATTTTTATGGAGATGTACCCTGTACCAGGGCATTGAGTGAAGCCGAGGTGGAGGACGACTATGAAGAAAACACTGGCAAGGTGATCATAGAAGCCTTAAAAGGTTTGGACACCGACGCAACAGCTGGTGTGCTGGCTGCCAACCACGGCCCGTTTACCTGGGGCAAGTCCCCAGAAGAGGCGGTCTATCATGCGACGGTGCTCGAAGAAACCGCGAAGATGGCGTATCTGACAGAACAGCTCAACCCGAAGGCTGAGCTGGTTGCGCCTTACCTATTGGACAAGCACTTTTCGCGTAAGCATGGAAGCAACGCTTATTATGGGCAAAAGAGCTGAATGACGACTGCAAATGGCGACCAGACGGCTGACAGACAGCCTATGCAACGCTAAGGGACGGCAGGACGGTTGTTTGCCGGCTGACGGGGATGGATCGCTTAGGGATAGGGGAGCGCGAAACGTAAAACCTCCAAGTTGGTCCGCGCCTCCAAGTTGGCCCGCCGAATCAGGCGGATTGCCGCAGGATGCCGCCCGCCCAGTGCAGCAGAAGGTCAAAAAACTGTTCCGGCTGCTTCTGCCGTTCCGTCCGAAACGCCTCCCAATCGGCGCTGATGGACAGGATTTTTTGCTCCCCGCCATCCAGACGCGTAAGGAGTTCACGCTTCGTACGAATATACTCCCCGGTTTTTTGATAATACAGCAGCTGAAGGATAAAGAAGGCGGATTTGTAAAATCCCTTGAGGTTTTCAACGTCCGCATTTTCGTATAAATAGAGGTGACAAACCCCGTGATAAAGGTTTGACGCCTCTATTTTTATGCTGGTTACAATGTCCTCATCGGTCGTGGGCGGCAGAAGCGGGGCCAGCGAGCCGAAGCAAGGATCGGTATCCTGCAATAACTGAAAGATTTCATGCCTTGGCCAGTGGTACAGCTCCGCCCTGCCGCAGACAAAGCCGCACGCCTTTTCATGCTCGGGCATAGATACAATGATTTTTCGGTATGCTTTGAGATCGTCTAGCGTAAGCGTGTCAAGCACGGTCACGATGTCGATGTCGCTCGTGCCGGTCGCTTCGCCGCGGCGGTAACTTCCCTGCAGGCCGACAAACAACAGCTTACCGCCAAACCCCTCCCGCAGACGGGATACCAGTTCGCGCGTCCAGAATTCCTTTTCAATCATCACGGTTTCTCCTTTTGATAGGTGATTTCCCCCGCCACCACCGTCATTTTGACATCGACAGAATCGTCAAACACGGTAAGGTCTGCCTGCTTCCCTTCGGCGATCGATCCGGTGGTCCGGTCAATGTGAAGGAGCTTCGCAGGCGTTAACGAGATCATCTTTATAACCTCGTGCACCGGCGCACCGGTCAGGCTCCAAAAGGTCCGTACCAGCCGGTCGGCTGTTGCGACACTGCCGGCAAACGCGCTGCGGTCGGGCAGCTTTGCGATCTCGTCCTCCACAATCGCCAGTATTCCGCCGGTCTGCTTACTCCCCAGCAGGTATTCCCCGTCCGGCATACCGGCGGCCCGCATCGAATCGGTCACCAGGCAGATGCGGTCAGGTCCCTTGATCTTGTAAATCAACTGCAGCAACTCCTTGGGCAGGTGCCGCCCGTCGGCGATCACCTCCACAAACAGATCATCGAGCAGATAGCCCGCCTCAATCGCACCCGCCACGCGGAAGGCATTGACCCGCTTGACGCCTGCCATGCAGGAATAAAAATGGGTCAGGGCAGCCAGGCCGTTTTCATAGGCGCGCCCGACCTCTTCGCAGGTTGCGTCGGAATGGGCAAGGGAGCTTACGATGTTATGCTCGCGCAGGGTATGTAAAAAACGGTTTGCGCCGTCAAGCTCGATGGCGAACGACCACCGGGCAATCCGGTCTGTGCGGCGCAGCACCTCTTCGTATTCCTCCGGATCGGGGTTTCTCAGATATTTTGGATCCTGCGCCCCCTTCTGGCTTGCAGCAAAATACGGCCCCTCCAGATGCAATCCAATGATGTGCGGCAGGCCCGGCTGATTCAGCTCCACCTGATTGAACAGGTCGATAAAGTCAAACAGGGATTGTTTTGAACTGGTTAATGTGGTTGGGACAATTGAGGTCGTGCCATGCTCCATATGTGCACGGCAGGCCTGATATATGCTGTCGAGGTCGCCGTCCATAAAATCGGCGTTGCCCGCGCCGTGTGTATGGATATCAATGAATCCGGGCGACAGATATAGGCCGCCTAAGTCAATGGTTTCTGCCCCGGAATCCGTGATTTTACCAGCATAGGCGATTGCTTCAATTTTGCCTTCACTTACCAAAACCTCACCTGGCGTGACGCCGGTAGGCGTGATAATTTTTGCGTTGGTGAACAGACGCTTAATTATAAAACC
>CABSMD010000182.1 GCA_902478725.1 uncultured Clostridia bacterium | reverse complement strand
TAGCAATACAGGCGGGTTTTCGTAAAGTGATTCGTAAGGGAACCTTCCATCGCAAATTTGTAAAAATACAGGCATTGGGCGACGGAGGTATAGCTTCGACAATGCTGCAGATAGGACAGGTTGAAAATTAGATCCTCCCCATAGTTTACTGACGTATCAAATTGAAGGCAAAAGCGGCGGATCAAATCCATTCGGTATAGCTTTGCGCAGGGAGAGGAAATCAGGCTTTTTTGCAGTAGGCGGGTGAAAACCTGTGCCGTCATTTCGGCCATGAGGAAGGTTTGATCCGACTCATAAACACGCTGTTCCTGTCCAAGATGAATGCCACATTCGGCTAGGTCGCTGTCCGACCTTTCCAAAAGTACCGCAAGCAGAGTGGGGGCGATGGTGTCGTCGCTGTCACAGAATACAACATATCTGCCGTCGGCGGCTGCGAGACCGGTATTGCGCGCGCTGGATACGCCGCCATTTGCGGTGTGGAGAACGCGTACCCGAGTATCAGTTTGCGCAAATTGGTCGCAGATTACGCCGCTTTGATCGGTGGAACCATCGTCAACCAAAATAAGTTCAAAATCCGGACAGGTCTGTCCTAAGATCGACTCAATGCAGGATGAAAGATAGGCGGCGGTGTTATATACAGGAACAACGACGCTGACCTGAGGTTGCATAATTTTTCCCCTCCTAAATCCTTGGTATAGTATGCCGTAAATATACTATCCCGAAGCAATTTCGCTTTCCTTAAATCAAAAACAAAAGTCGGCAAATATTTTTCTGTCGAAACCGGAGTTGTTTATAGTATAGCACACCATCGGTATTCCTGCAAGAATCTGCCTTTCTTTTTGCTTTTCAGCCAGAATTCGAGCAATACTGTCAAGGCGTCCACCTGGCGCATACAATGGATTTACAGGGAGATTTACATTATATATAGAAACAGGAGGGTATCCGTTTGACAATATGTGATTATAAAGTAATTAGTATCAAGTCCACACAAAAAAAAGAAGTCATAGATTATGGAGTCGGCATGGCCGGCTCTCCACTTGAATGGGGAGAAACGATGGGAGAGGGGGTCCGTGTCGGAATTATAGACACCGGGATCGATCTCACCCACGAGGATTTGGCTGCCGGAATCATGGATGCGATGAGCTTCGTTCCCGGCAACCGGTCTCCTCAGGATGACAATGGGCACGGCACCCACGTGGAGTGACGGTAAGACAAATCAAAAAAAGTGGGAGAAATTCCAGTGGATGTTGACCTCCTGTGTTCCATCATGGATTTCACCAATCTCAATCGATCCGATGGCTTTGCGCACAATATCGTAGGTGAGATCAGAAATTTTCAGCCGCTGGGGTAGGGTAACCGGTTCCGTATTCTCCTGTTTGGCCGATACAGCCAACAGTTCTTCCTCCTGACGGGTGAGCTGTTCCAGTTCCCGGCAGATTCCTTTTGAAATAATTGCATACTGGGATTCATCCATCTGTCCGTTTGCCTTATCGATATAAAGAGAGGAAAGGGCGCGTCCGCGTTCCTCTTTTTTTTGCTGAACCAGCGAAAGCTCATGACGGATACGCGAGGCATCCTGCCGGTTGGTGGGGCATAGCTTGGCGCATACCCTGTCATACCCTTCCTGGTCCAGGTATGCGTTGAGCAACCGTTCCAATTCCTGCATGACCGCCGATTGTAACCGGGCAAAATTGATCCGGTGTGGGGTTGGGCAGTATTTTCCGCTGCTTTTGGTGTAGGTTCCACATTTTAAATACTGGTAGGTGGCGTTGTGCAGCTGGTTGGTGTTGGTGGTCCCCTTGATCATCGTTCCGCCGCAGTCCATGCAGTGCACCAGTGTGGCAAACAGATGGGCCCTGCCGGGCTTGCCGGAGCGGCGTTTTTGATCCAGCAGACCCTGCACGGCGTCAAAGTCCTGTCTGCCGATGACTGCCTCATGATTGTTTTTGATTGTGATCCATTCGCTCTTGTCGCGCTGAATTCTTTTTTTCGACTTATAGCTGGCGGTGGTTTCCTTTCCCTGGGATAAAACGCCGGTATACACCTCATTGCGTAAAATCCTGTTGATGGTGGTATGGCTCCATAGCCCTGACCTGCCGGCGGCCGTATCTCCGTCAGCGGCGGGACTGGTAAGTATCTGCCGGTAAACGCTTGGTTTGGGATATCCAAGATCATTCAAAATCTGGGCGATCCTGTGGGTGCCGTACCCCTGCAGATATAAGGAAAAAATTTTACGCACAACTTCCGCCGCCTCCGGATCAATCACCAGCTTATGGCTGTCCGATGGATCCTTTTGATAGCCGTAGGGGGCGTAAGCGCCCAGATACTGCCCCTGGCGCATCTTAGTACGGAACACACTGCGGATGTTGTCTGAAAGATCCTCACAGTACCATTCGTTGATCAATCCGTTGATCTGCCGCGCCTTTTTATTTCCCTTGATACTGGTGTCGACATGGTCGACCAACCCGATAAAGCGAATGCCCCATTCAATAAATTTGTGGTGCAGATATTTTTCGACCAGCTCCATATCCCGCGTGAAGCGGGACTGGGTTTTGCAAAGCAGAATGTGAAACCGTCCTGCCTCCGCATCGCGGAGCATGGCGTTAAAGGCCGGCCTGTCCTGGTCAAGCCCGCTGTAATCGTCGTCACTGTAGATCCGGTAGACCGCCCAGCCCTGGCTGGTGGCATACTCGCTTAAAAGAAGCTTTTGGTTTTGGATCGACTCGCTGTCGTCTCCCTTACTGGCCTTATCCTTGTCCTCATCCGACAGTCTGCAATAGATCGCGCAAATTTCCATCACTCCGGCCTTTCTGCCGGCGTGCCCTGCGCCTGCTGGGTTTGGATGATGTCGGCAAGGATGGCGTCAATGAGTTCTTTTTGGTCATCGAGGTTATCTTTTGTGCAGGGTTCAAAAAAGCTATGGATATTTATTGTGACTCCCTGCATATTCTCAGCCCCTTTTTTGTTTTTCCAGTATTAGTATATGGGGATGAGGGTCTGCTTGTGAATTGACATAAAAAAGAGGCAGGGAAACCCTGCCTACAATGAAATCTAAGTTAATGGTTAGCGCTGTACTTCCTTGGACCTTCTTCAAAGCTAAAGGTGTCATACTCCTCTGCATCAATAAAGAAAAGCTCGAAGACCGGATTTTCGTGGGACTGATAGATTGCTTTGATTCCCGGATTCTCGTCCAGCACTCTCTTTTTCAGGCCCGCGTCGTCCACAAAATGGGCTTTTCCGTTCACCGACAGAACGGGTGAAAAATCAGGCGCATAGGTGCAAAAGGAGACGCGGGGAAACTGCTTGATCTGCTGATAAACCTCTTTATCATTGCCGGTGCAGAAATAGATGTTGCCGTCAATGGTAAAAAGATACTGGAATACCCTCGTTTTGACCCTTTCGCCGTCATAAGTCGCCAATACGCCGTTTGGATTCTCGATAAGAACCTTGGTGAAATCAACCATGATATAACCTCCAACCTAGTTTATTTGTAACTATCATACACCTTTTTCAGGATTTGTCAACCTAAAAACATCTGTACATAGATTTTTCCGTAGACAGGGCTGTCGGTGATGCCGATCCCGATTTGAAAAAAGCGGTTGTTCAAAATGTTTTCGCGATGCCCGGGCGAATCCATGAGCGCCTGGTGCGCTTTTTCTACCGATTGGTGTCCGGCGAGGTTTTCACCTGCCGTACGAAAGGTGACGCCGAATTTCTTCATCATGTCGAAGGGGGAGCCATAGGTGGGGGAGATATGGTCAAAATATTCCAGTGCGACCATGTCGTGCGCTTTTTCCGCCGCGACCTCTGCGGCCGCTTGATTCCAGACCAGGGCCGGCAAATCCGCCTCTGCACGCGCCTGATTGACCAGAGCGAGCATTTCTGCCTGTTCTTTGGTAGGCTGTATCTGCCGGTCATCCGTACCGCCGCCCGTCTGTAAGCTGTTATCCTTGACCGGTACAATGGTGGGTTTGTAATATCCGGCCATAAAAAACAAAAATGCCGCTGCAACAATAGTTGCCAGCAATCTTTTTAACATCTTCTCGCTCCAATCCTGCGCATAAGGTGCGCCGTTTCTTCTAATACTAGTCTATGCAAAAATGGGACAAAATAACACGGCAGGAAAACTCCTGCCGTGAGACAACCAAGTTATTATTCACTATCCATAAGAATGCAGACCGCGTAGGACGCTATGCCTTCTCCACGTCCCTCAAATCCGAGGCGTTCGGTGGTAGTGGCCTTTACGCTCACCCGGTCAATGGGTAGCCGCAGACACTCCGCAATATTCTGCCGCATCTTTTCCATATAAGGCGCTAGCTTTGGCTGCTGCGCCGCGACAATCGAGTCGATGTTTCCAATCCGGTAACCCCGGTCCCGTAAAAGCTGTTCCACATGGGCGAGCAGTTGCATACTTGAGATACCACGGTAGCGTTCGTCGGTGTCGGGAAAATGCTTACCGATGTCCCCGAGCGCCGCCGCGCCCAGCAGTGCGTCCATCATAGCGTGAACCAGTACATCTGCGTCGGAATGACCGTCAAGCCCTTTGTCATACGCGATGTCCACCCCGCCTAAAACCAGCCTGCGGCCCTCTGTCAGCCGATGCACATCATACCCGTTTCCGATTCTTACCATTCGTCACCCCTGCTTTCCAGAATGCTTTCCGCCACAAAGATATCCTCAGGCGTTGTGATTTTAATGTTTTCGTTGCTGCAAGGCACGATTTTCACGCTCTGCCCGGTACGTTCCACCAAGGAGCAATCGTCCGTGCCATAAAATTTATCCTTCATCGCTGACTCATATGCGTTCATGATGACATCATAGGTAAACGCTTGTGGCGTTGCGACCGCCCACAGGGTTTCCCTGTCGGGGGTCTCGGTAACAATGTTGTCCTTGTCCACCTTTTTGATCGTGTCCTTGACCGGCATCCCAAGCGCGGCGGCCCGGCATTTTCCAGTCTCTTTGATCAGCGTTTCCAACTCTTCCACGGTCACAAACGGGCGTGCACCATCATGGATTAATATAGTGGAGGTGTCGTAGCCTATTTCACGAAGCCCGTTATACACCGAATCCTGCCGCTTGTCGCCACCTATGACGATTTTGGCTGTCTTATCGATCCCGAACGCTTCCACAACATCGCGCATATCCATTAAATCCTGTTCCCGTGTGACAATAATGATCTCGTCCACCATCTTACACTGTTCAAAAACCTCCAGCGTGTAAGAGATCACAGGCCGGCCAATCAGCTTAATGAATTGTTTGCTGGTGTCC
This sequence comes from uncultured Clostridia bacterium, assembly GCA_902478725.1. Taxonomy (GTDB): domain Bacteria; phylum Bacillota; class Clostridia; order HGM11514; family HGM11514; genus CABSMD01. Next base: position 185 of record CABSMD010000182.1, on the reverse strand, counting down.
TGGCGCATCCGTTCCCCCCGGCCCGCTGCCACGATCACCGCCGTACATCGCTGGGGAGGCTCGTCACCACTGCTGTCTCCCATCACGCTCTTGAAAAGATTAAACAAAACCATCTCACTCCCAAAAATAGATTACAACAATCACATTTTTATTATATCATAAATTTTACTGTTTCAAAGCAACTT
>CABSMD010000181.1 GCA_902478725.1 uncultured Clostridia bacterium | reverse complement strand
ATGGGTGGCTATAGCTCCGCTTGCGGGGCAAATCAAATAAATCACACGCGGAAACCGTTAAACGGGTGTTCTGCGTAGAAATGGAGACAGGTATGGCAAATAATCTTTTTCAAAACATGATGTACCAGTTAAAAGACGTGATTGGCCGTAAAATAGGTGTACTGGATGATACCGCAACCGCAATTGCAAGCTCCGATATCTCTATGTTGAATCTAATTGTCGAGCCGGTGGAGGAGATGCTCGGCGATACGTTCGGTATCTTTGTATGCGAGGGGTATACCTATAAAGTGATCGGCGTGCGCAATAAGGTGGAGTATATCGTATTCGTGGAGGGGGAGGACGAGGAGGCCAAAACCTATTGTTCCATGATTGCGGTCAGCATTTCAAACCTCAAGCAGTTGTATGACGAAAAGTATGATAAGGCGAATTTTATCAAAAACATTATTTTAGATAACATCCTGCCCGGCGATATCCATCTGCGGGTAAAAGAACTGCGTATTCCTGCTGAGGTCAACCGTGTGGCCTTCCTCATCCGTGTGACCGAGGGGGAAGAGGTCTCGATCTTTGACATCGTGCAAAATATGTTTCCTGAAAAGAACAAGGATTTCATTATCAGCTTAAACGAGCAGGACATCGTTTTGATAAAAGAAGTAAAAACCGGCACGACGTCAAAAGAGTTGGAAAAGGTTGCGAAGGCGATTGTCGATACCATTGGCGTGGAGGTTTATGTCAAGATCAATATTGGTATCGGTACCATTGTCGACAATATCAAGGAGCTGGCGCGTTCCTTTAAAGAGGCACAGGTCGCCTTGGAAGTCGGTAAGGTATTTGATACTGAAAAAAATATTGTCAATTATGACAATTTAGGGATCGGCAGGCTGATTTACCACCTGCCTACCAGACTTTGTGAGATGTTTTTGAGTGAAATATTCAAAAAAGAATCAATAGATGTGCTGGATCAGGAAACAATAATAACGATTCAGAAATTTTTTGAAAACAGCTTAAACGTATCGGAAACGGCCAGAAAGCTTTATGTTCACCGCAACACGCTTGTTTATCGGCTGGATAAGATTTATAAGCTTACCGGGCTTGACCTGCGTTTGTTTGACGACGCGATCGTGTTTAAGGTTGCGATGATGGTCAAGAAATACCTGGTATCGAAACCCATGAAAATATAAATGATTGTCCCCACTCCATAAGGGCGCGGGGACAGTTTCTTTGTTACGAATCGAGGTGTCATTGATTGGTTACATTCTCCAATGTGACGAAAGTTTACGAAAACGGTACCAGGGCTCTTGACAATGTGTCCTTTCATATTGCGAAGGGGGATTTTGCCTTTATCATCGGAAAGTCGGGTGCCGGAAAATCTACGATAACCAAGCTGATTACCCATGAGGAGACAGTAACCTCGGGCAGCATTATTGTAAATTCTTTTGATGTTACCAAGTTGCCGGCTGCAAAGGTGCCGTATCTGCGCCGCAGCGTGGGGATGGTATTTCAGGACTTCCGTCTGCTACCCAAAAAGACGGTACGCGGGAACGTGGCCTTTGCCATGGAGATCATTGGCGCGTCGCCACGCGAGATCCGGCGAACGGTGCCGAACCTGCTTTCTATGGTGGGGCTGTCACAGAAGGCGCATTCCTATCCGGATGAGCTGTCCGGCGGGGAACAGCAGCGCGTCGCGATGGCGCGTGCATTGGCGAATAATCCGCCCGTTTTGATCGCGGATGAGCCAACCGGAAATCTCGATCCGCAGAACTCGTCGGATATTATGCAGCTTTTGGATGAAATCAACCGGCACGGTACGACCGTACTGGTTGTGACCCATGACCGTGATATGGTCAACTCAATGAAAAAGCGGGTCATTACGATTAACGACGGCAGACTTTTGAGCGACGAAGAGAGAGGAGAGTATTATGAAGCTCCGATCGTTTAAATATTTTGTGACCGAAGGGCTAAAGAGTATCTGGATCAACCGGCTGATGAGCTTGGCATCCATCATGACGGTTACGGCCAGTCTTTTGATATTCAGCCTGTTTTTGATTATTACCCTGAATGTTGACCATATGGTATCGCAGATACGGGATGAATACGAGCTGCAAATTATTATAGATGAAAATGCCGACGACGCGAAAACGGCCGAAATCGGGGAACAGATCGTAAATACGGTAGGGGTCAAGGCCAACCGGCTGGTGACCAAAGAAGAGGGATTGCAGCAGATGAAAGAGACTGTCGGAAACAGCGACTATTTTGACGGGCTGGAGCTGAACAATCCTCTGCGGGATACATATTTTGCTGTCCTGAATGATATCGGGCAATCAAGCGCTGTGGAACAGGAGATTGCAAAGATTGACGGCGTAGCCGAAGTCAAAAGCAGTACGCATGTGGTGGACGCACTTTTGAGAATCACCCGTATCGTCAATATCGTCAGCATCTGGATCTATGTTCTTCTGCTGATCATATCGATTTCGATTATTACCAATACCATCCGGATCGCGGTTTACGCAAGACGTAAGGAGATCAACATCATGAAATTTATTGGTGCGACCAACTGGTTTATCCGCTGGCCCTTTATTGTGGAGGGTATGGCCATCGGCTTGATCGCCGCGCTGCTTTCCATTCTGATTATGTCCTATACTTATGGGTACATAACCAACGGAGTTCTCAGTATGCTTGGTGGCTTTGGAATTGCCTTTACACTGAAAGATTTTGGGGATGTGATTGGTATCATGTCGCTTTCCTCGGTCGTTTTGGGTATGCTCAGCGGCGCAATCGGCAGCGTTATTTCGGTCAGAAAGCATTTGAAGGTATGAGTGAGATAAATTGAGTCAAATAGATCGGATAGGATAAGGCGAAGGGGAGGTTTATTTATGAAGCAAAGAACGGTCGTTATTACAGCTATCGTGATTCTGTCAGTGTTTGTATTGTCCGCCGTCATTCCGGGAATTTATTCCCTTGTCATGGCGGAGAGCGATCAGGACATCATTAATAATGCCAAGCAGAAACAGCAGGAGGCACAGCAGAACCTTGACCAGACTAATCAGCAGAAGGATCAGGTGCTGGGGGTCAAAAAGGAACTGGATGTAAAGATCAACGGTATCCAGGCGGAAGTTGATGCATTAGACAGTCAGATAGCGGATACAGAATATGAGATCAACAATTTAAATCGTGAAATCGAGAGTGCCCAGCAGCGTATCGAGGTGCAGGACGACCTGTTCCGCAAACGCCTGCGGGTGATGTATGAGAACGGCTCTTTGGGCATGCTCGATGTGCTGGTAAATGCCAAAAGCTTTTCCGATCTCCTGTATCGGATCGAAGCGGTGCAGACGATCGCACAGTATGATAGTGATCTTTTGCAGAAATTTGAACAGGACAAGCAGGAGGTCGTAGATAAAAAAGCGGTTGTAGATCAAAAGAAATCGGAGCTGGAGGGAGCAAAGGCCCAGCAGGTTACCAAACGAAACGAATTGCAGACAGAGATCGACAAATCCCAGCAGGAGATTGACCGGCTGACAGCCGATGCAGATTCGTTAAAACGTGCAATAGAAGAGTATGAAAGGGCGGCGGAGCAGGCCAACCAGCGAATTCAACAAAAGCTGAAGGAAGCGGAGGAAGCCGCCAAGCGGCAGCAGAGCCAAGGCAGCGGCGGTGCAAGCGCGCCTTTGAATTTTTCGGGCGGTCCCCTTTCGTGGCCGTTTGCCAGCAATTATCCCTTGACTGATTCCTTTGTAAACCGGATCAGTCCGATCACCGGAAAGCCGGAGAAGCATACCGGCCTCGATATCGGCGCACCGTACGGCACAACCGTTTTGGCTGCGGCGGATGGGGTGGTGCTTATCTCCGAGTTTAACACTGGTGGATATGGCAACTATGTTGTCATCAACCACGGCGGCGGTGTTTCCACATTGTATGGACACCATAGCGTAAACCTGGTTTCTGCCGGGACATCCGTAAAAAAGGGTGATCCGATTGCCAGAGTCGGCAGCACCGGCTATTCTACGGGTCCCCACCTGCATTTTGAGGTACGTATCAATGGTGTGCCACAAAATCCGTTAAATTATCTGTAAACGTAACCAGTCTATCAGTACAATTTAAGAATATGGATGCGGGGGTCAGAACATGCCGGGAGAACGGATCGTTGTGATCGGTTGCTGTGGATGCGGAAAATCTACATTGTCAAAGCAATTGTCTCAAAGGCTTGGGCTTCCCGTTGTTCATCTGGATCGGTTGTATTGGCGTGGTAACTGGACTCCGGTAACGAATGAGGATTTTGATGGAGCATTAAAAGTAGAACTAGGTAAGCCCCGCTGGATCATGGACGGCAATTTCAGCCGCACCATGGCATGGCGGATGTCGTGCTGTGATACAGTAATTTATATGGATTTTCCGCGCTGGCTGTGCGTCTATGGCGTACTGAAGCGTGTCTTGTTGAACTATGGAAAAACTCGTGAGGATATGGGTCAGAACTGTCCGGAACGGTTCGACCCTGCGTTTTTAAAATATGTTTGGAATTTTAATCGGAAAAACCGGGACAAGATTTATAAAAGAATTGGAGAGTTGGAAGGGAAGGAGATTATCCTTCTCCATAACAGGAAGGAATGCAGACAGTTTTTGTCCCGAATCTAAGGCATGTTTGCATACCGGTTTTGCATATGTTAATACTAGTACGGGACAGGAGGGAATCGATTGGAGAAATACAGCAAATCTTTCTTGGTAAAATTTGCCCTTGTTGTCATGATCCTTACCGCTATTATCACGATCGTGATTACAACGCTTTTTTATGGCGCGATCAGCCTGTCGGGAGACGGCAACCAGATTGCGCAGTATAAGAAGATTCAGGAGCTTGTGAAGGATCATTATTTATATGATTATGATAAAAATACCATGTTTGACGGCGCATGCTATGGTATGATCGCGACGCTGGAAGACCCCTATTCCACCTACCTTTCATCGGAGGACTTGCAGGCGGTGGAAGAGCAGACCAAGGGTGAGTTTTTGGGCATCGGCGTGGAGGTCATGGTGGACCCGGAGGATATGGTTACCACCGTCATATCCGTGATTGAGGATTCGCCGGCGTTCCAGGCCGGTATCCAGGCGGGCGACAAATTCATAAAAATCAATGACGAATCCGTCATCGGGGAAAAGCTGACCGATGTGGTGAAACGCCTCAAGGATGGACCGAAGAAGGAAAAGTTAAAAATAACCGTCCAAAGGGGCGGTGAGACGATGGATATTGAGGTTGTGCGTGATGTGGTGCACACGATAACCGTTAAGGATAGGATGCTGAGCGATACCATCGGTTATCTTCGGATCACCAGCTTTAATTCCAATACCTATGACGAATTCAAAAAGGCGTTAAAAAAGGTTGAAAAAGAGGGCGCGATATCCCTGGTGCTGGATCTTCGGAACAATCCCGGTGGTACCGTGGCCGAGACCGAAAAGATCGCCGACTTGTTTTTGGACGAGGGAACCATCTACTATACCC
>CABSMD010000180.1 GCA_902478725.1 uncultured Clostridia bacterium | reverse complement strand
TCCGAACACGGTAGTTAAGCTCTGTCGCGCCGATGATACTTGGTGGGTGACTGCCTGGGAAATTAGGTCGCTGCCGGAATTTATAATAAAAAAGGCTATCGTTAGATAGCCTTTTTTATTATCTCCTACTATTTCAAGTACCTATAACTTTTATTCCTCCCTGACATTGCTTCGCATAGCTTTTGGACTGCAATGATAATACTCCTTGAATTTTTTTGAGAAGTAATGCAGGCTGTCAAATCCCATTTTTTTAGAAATTTCTGTGATGGTCAAATCAGATTCCTTTAATAGTCGAAGAGCATATTCCATGCGAAGCATGTTATGGTATTCCTTGATAGAAAACCCCGTTACCTTTTTAAATACATCTCCCATATAGTGCGAGGAACGATAGAACATAGAGGATAGCTCGCTTGTTTTGATAGTACGGCAGACATTATCGCACAGAAACCTTTTTATATTATTAGCAAGATTGACCTGTGTTGATGCCTGATAGTTCCATCCGGTTTCGCGCGGGAAGAGGAAAGAAACGGCCCTGGTGATTGATTCGAGCAGGGTACACATCTCGGAGGCCGGTAGCTGCAATTGGTTTTCAATCTTGTTTGCCGTTTCCCGCAGGATTACGGCAATCTGCCGGGCCTGGGCATAACGGGTCAGGTCGGCAAAGGCCATATCCTTGTAAATTTGAATGCTACTTTGAAAGGAAAAGCCAATATACAGCTTTTCGACCTGCATACATCTCTCGTTGTAAAAATCATGCTTGACTTCCGGCGGAATCAGCCAAAGACTGTTTTGATGGACCAGCAGCGATTCATCGCCGGATAAATGCCGGCCTTCGCCTTCCAGCATCAATACCAGCTCCCAAAACGGATGGTAGTGTTCTCCCGCATAGGTACCCGGCTGTCCTGCGCAGCGGCCGATCAAATTAATCTGAATGGAATCGTTCAGTTCATAACGGAATCCCATAGGCTACCCCTTATTTTTTTGTATGATATACATAGTATAGCACTGGTTTGGGGATTATTCAACTGTTTCCCAATTATTTGTGCGGGAAGAACGGTAGATTGCTGAAATGATGGCGAGGGATTTTCGCGCTTCCCTCCCGTCCACCAAAGGAGTACGATTGTGTTCTATTGCCTCACAAAAATCTTCATACTGCCGCCTGTGAGGAACGATGTTGACTTCTTCGCGCACGAGCACCTCCATATCTTCGGTGGACGCTTGGTATTGCGGCGGCGTTTGTCCCCGGAAAGCAAAGAATTTGGTCTTGTCATTCTCAATTCGTATACTGCCCTCTTCGCCAAACAGGTTCAGTTCGGTAGTACGGTCGCCATATGCCAGTGTTGTTCCTTCAATCGTACCAATAGCGCCGTTTTTAAAACGCAGGAGCGCACAGCCGATATCCTCTCCCTCGATTGTACGGTGCAGGAGGGTATCGCATTTTCCAAATACGCTTTCCACCTCTCCGGCGACATATTGAAGCAGATCGATATAATGAATCGATTGATTGATCAACGCACCGCCTCCGTCAAGTTTCAAGGTGCCGCGCCATCCCTCGCGGTAGTAGTCAGTATCCCTATACCAGCAGGTGCGGGCGTTTACAAAATTGATTTTACCCAGCGCGCTTTCTGTAACGGCTTGTTTGAGGGCAACAATAGCGGTATCAAACCGGTGTTGAAACACGACGCCAAGTTTTACGTGATAGCGTTCGCAGACCTCGATCGTTCGATCCGCCGCCTCAAGTGTTACATCAATCGGTTTTTCCATCAGTACATGCTTTCCCGCTCGGGCGGCCGCGGCGGCGATCTCGCCGTGCAGACCGGAGGGGACGCAGATGCTCACCGCGTCTATGTCGGATTGTTTGAGCGCTTCTTCTAAGGTTGTATAACCGTCGCAATGAAAATCAGCCATTGCCGTTTGTAGCTTCTGAGGATTGCTATCCACCACAGCAGCGAGCATTGCGTGTTTAAGCTCCTGTATTACATGCGCGTGAATCCGTCCGATCACACCGCATCCCACAATTGCAAATTTCATGCTTTCCCTCCGTTCATCTGTATTACCGCCCGTGTTTCCCTCCCAAGAGCGATCCGTTCAAACACCTTGCCGATCTGTTCTAAGGGCGTCACACTGGTAATCATCCCTTTGTCGATAAAGCCCCTTTGCAGCATTTTAAGCGCGGCCGATTTGTATACGGAGCCATAGTCGCCTGCCGCTGAGCACCAGCGTATCTGAACCTGACGCGAATAGATTTTTTGAAACGGCACCTGAATATCCTCATTGACAATGCCGAATGGCACAATTATCCCATTTCTGGCCGCTGTGTCGTACATCAATTCATAGGTATCCTTTTTGCCCACCGCCTCAAATATCTTATTCAAGCCGTTTCCGCCGGTTATCACGTCAATTTGTTCTCTGATATCAGGCGCGGCGGTGTTGAGCGTAACATCCGCTCCCATCTGCTTTGCGCGCGCGAGCTTTTCGTCGGAAATGTCAAGTGCAATGATTGTTTGCGGCAGGAAATGCTGGACCACTGAAAGAAGGCTGAGCCCGACCGCGCCACAGCCGATGATGCCAACCGTATCACCGGGCTTGACCTCCGCGATCCGCACAGCGTTGAGGGTCTCGCCAAGCATAACCGCTAACGTCGCCTCGGTTAAACCCACTCCGTCCGGTATCGGGAGCAGGGCAGTCTCGTTGCAAACGCCAAATTCCGCATAGCCGCCCCAGACGGCTGGAATTTGCTTTGTGCCTTTAAAGACACTGCCCAAAACCCTGTCGCCTTCCTTCCAGCGTGTTACCTTCCGCCCAATCTTGTAGACGATTCCCGCACATTCGTGTCCGATCAGCATCGGATAGACGGACAGCTTGTGTTTGCCGTGGAATAGCTTTGCGTCTGTGCTGTTGCATACCGAACAATCCGTAATTTTTACCATTACATCAGTATCATCCATAACAGGAATCGGGATATCAAGTAGTTCGAACCGTTCTTTCTGAGTCAATATTGCTGCTTTCATTTTCCATACCTCCTGTTTTTACTTTTATTATACTGTTGGTGCGGGGCTTTTGTATTTATCGGCTTTGCAGATGTTTTTGCCCAAATCGCATAAAAAAGCCATAAGCAGTTCGCTTATGGCTTTTTTATCATTTGTTTACGTTTTTATTCAACTAAAATGCTTAACTGAAACCGATGAAGCAATTCGCCGTCTGTGACAGTGATATCGATCAATGCAACGCCCCGTTTCATAGCGGTCAGCGTATTGCCGGAAAGCGAAACGGTTTCCGGACTATGGTTTCTAATGTGGAGTCTCTGCGGTTGTACGCTTTCTCCGGCCGGCGTTTTGGCATGCATCACAATTTCACGGGATTCACCCGTTTTCATCTTTTTGATCGGTTCCACAACAACGGTTTGCAGCCCGCCGGCAAAGCGTTCGGCGAATTGGGCTTCCGGTCCTGCGTTCTGCCGGATGCAGATAACCTCAGACGGTGGGTTTTCGGCATGGAATATATGCGGCTCTTCAAATTCCGTTTCAACCGCCTTGTTCGTTTTTTCATCTGTCGTGCTATAATTGTCAATGATCCGGTTGTGGTGTATACTGTCCCGCCAAAGGTGAATCCATCGTGGTTTCCCGGGTGCATCTCCCTTGCCGTACCAGGTAGGTGTATCGGACAGATCTACAACATTATGGAATACCTCCCAAAAGCTTGAGCCTTCGTCGAGATAGAGCGCACCGTGGTAGTTTTGCACCTGGGTAACAAAATTGCCGGTGATCCGGTTTGGATCATCCAAACTGCCGCCTGTCGGGCCGAGCGCATAAATGGCGGATCCGTCAAAAATCCGGCCATTCATTACCTGGTGGATATAGTTATCCGCGATTTTTACGTTGCGGATGCATGATTTCGGAAGACGGTCCCAGCCGTATCCGATATGAAATCCACTGTAGGGCATATCGAACAGTTCGTTGTGGCAAAACTCCGTGTCCGTCGGAAACCCTGCCGATATACCGGCGGCCGAACGGTACTCCACACCAATGGAATGGATATAGTTATTATTCACCCGGTTATTCCGGATCGCGTAGCGCTTATCCTTTGGGCAATATACATTTTCATCCGTTACATCCGGCTCGCCAAGTAAAATTGCGCCGCCGGAAATATCATAAAACTCATTCCCCTCGATTAGGCTGTTTTGAACCGCCCCCGTCATTTTCAGTCCCGCTCCGCCGAGATGGCGGAAGGTACAGTCTTTCACCGTGAGACCTTTTACAGAATCGATCTCGACCGCCGCACCGGAGAGCCGGTCGGGCAGGGAAGAGCCGTTTGGCGCCTTTTCCCGCAGATGGTTGTTCTGCGCGTCGCTGTGCCCGCCGGTGCCGGACGGCCGCCGCCAGGTCGCGTATTGGAAGATAAGGTTTTGTAAGGTAATGTTCTCAGCGGGGGTTTCAACGGTACCGTTCACCGTCAAAAGCTGCTCGCAAAGCGGGAGAACAATTTCAGCCGTATCCATATCCTCAAAAAAACGTGGGATGTAGTACAGATAACCCTCGTGGATATCCAGATACCACTCTCCCTCGTCGGTCAACAGTTCATAAGCGTTTTCATAATAAACCGGCGTAGAAACAGAGGTCAACCCTTTGTTGGTAACAAACGACCAGCCGGGCTGTTTCATTGTGAGAGTGGCGATGCCATCCTCCACCTCGATTTTTTCGACGCCGCAGCGCGGATTGGTCCATTGTTCGTAATAAACCATCTCCAAATCCTGCGGATATTTGAAATCCGCCAAAAAGCAGTCGGTAGTCGTGTGTCCTGTCGCATAATCTGTCGCGCAGTTATGGAGTCCACCCTCGCTGCGTGCGCGTGTCCCGCGGATACCGTTACAAAACAGCTGCCTGGTTCGGACATTCGTTCCAACAAAGGAACGGTAGATGTTGCGTGGAGAGTCAAACAGCGACCAATCCGCAACACGCATGCCTCCGCTGATAACTGCACCATCCTCCCCCTCAAGGGTTACGTTACTTTGCAATGAGACCGTTTTCTGTGTGATATGGGTACCTTTGCGAAGAATTACATGAATAGACGAATCCAGCGAAGCCTCTAATAGATATTCCTCCAATTCTCCCAGCGTAGTAAAATCCCCGCTGCCTTTGGGGTCGATATAGTATTTCATAATATCCTCCTTTATTGGCCGTTTACAGCCTTTTTATCCTTTTTTGGTCTCAATTGAATTTCACCCGACTTGACCAGCGCGATCTTGGCCGCGACCGGCCCGATGATCGAGTAGATAAATGTGGAACATAATATGATAACGCGAATATCCTTTGCAAACTCCGGCACCACCTGCGCCGCTACCAACAGCAGACCGAGCGCGACACCTGCTTGGGGCATCAGGGTAGGTCCCAGATATTTTCTGATGTTTTGATCCGTTTTCATCCATGCGCCGCCGAACCAAACGCCCGCAATTTTACCGATAACCCGCATAACGACATAAATAATTC
>CABSMD010000179.1 GCA_902478725.1 uncultured Clostridia bacterium | reverse complement strand
GCATCCAGCGTAATAAAAGAAATCGTTTTTTGTGCCGTAAATTCGGTTGCATTTTTATAAAATTTTTAAATCTGGTTATAATAGTTATTGACTAATTGTAGAGATTGAGATACAATAAAGCTGGTAGTGATGTCCTGTCCGGCTGGCGGCGGGGCAGGGTAAATGGATTTTTAAAAGGGAGGCGCATAGAGGATGGCAAACGAGAGTGAGGAAATGATTGTACTCTATGATGAGGATGGCAACGAGCAGACATTTGAGTTTTTAGATACATTGGAAATGGATACCGGTACTTATATCGCCCTTACCCCTGTGTATGAGGACGAGGATGAGGATGAGGAATCCGACGACACCGAGGTGCTGTTTATGAAGGTGTCGCGTGACGAGCAGAATCCCGAGGAGGAGATCCTGCTGATCGTGGAGGATGACGACGAGCTCGATGCGGTGTTTGAGGAATTTTCCCGCCGCGTGGAGGAGGAATACGAAGACCTCGACGATGAGGACGAATAAAACAGTTTGATAAGATCCCTGCGGTGTGCGTAAAATCCGGCATAAAATTTAACCAACAGATTTAAAAAGGGAGTCCGTCTCCGGGCGTGGCGTATAGGCCCCCCATTTTTATGGCCAGGGGAAATATAAAGCGGCCGGGAGGACACCCACCTGCGAGAGCAGGTTAAATTTTTCCGGTAAAACGGCATGGCGGGGGTGGATATACACAGGGGATAGATGTCTATTCCCTGTTGTTGTATCCGCTACATAGGGAAAAGGGGTACTGCGTAAAGTGGGAATCGACTTGAGGATTCTGGAATTTATCAATGAACACATCCAAAATCCCGTATTTGACGCGGCGATGCCGTGGATTACCCGGCTGGGGAACCTGGGGCTGCTGTGGATCGCGGTGACGGTTGTGTTGCTTTGTATCAAAAAATACCGTCGTACCGGTGTTGTTCTGGCGGCGGCGCTTGTGTTTGTCACCGTGCTTGGAGAGCTTGTGCTCAAACCCATTGTGGGACGCAGCAGGCCTTTTGAGGGGTTTTTGACCATAGAGCTTCTGATCCAGGCGCCGATGGGGTATTCCTTTCCGTCCGGACACACGCTGCTTGGTTTCACGGCGGCAACGGTGCTGTTTTTGCGTGATAAAAGGCTGGGGGTTGCAGCAGGCCTAGTGGCGCTGCTGATCGCTTTTTCCCGCCTTTACCTGAATGTGCACTACGCGACAGATGTGGCGGCGGGCATATTGCTGGGGATTCTTTGTGGATGGCTTGTTACTTTTGTATTTCAACGTTTAAAATACTTGTAATTTACAAATTTTTGTGATATACTGACTTTATTATACTATACAGGGATTATCATTATGAAAAAATTAAAGGTATTTTTGATTGTGATTGTGGTGCTTGTCGTCGTATCCGGCGGATTGTTTTTCGGTGCGACCAAGCTGTTTGATTATGTATTTGACAGTATGCTGCAGGACGCGGTGAACAATGCCGAGCTTGCCCAGCAGCCGCAGCCTTCGCCCACACCAGCGGAGCCCGCTGAGGCAACGCCTCAGCCTGAAGAGACGGAGAGTGGACAACCTGCCCGGAGTGGTGGAAGTGCGTCGTCCGGCGGTGGTGGGATCGATTATAGCAAACTGTCTAAGATTCAGCAGGTGGCCAGTGCGGCGGATAAGGCGCGTGTGTATTCGATTGTGCTGTCCTGCTTGACGCAGGAGGAAATCAAGCGGTTTTCCGGTTATCTCAAGGATGGGGTGACGGCGGAGGAGCAGAGCGAGGTTATGCGTATTGTATCGAGCAGGGTGCAAAGCTCCGGTGCTTATTCGGAACTAATGGGGTTATACTATAAATATCTACCGATGGTTGAATGAAAAAGGAGGAAAGACCTATGTTGAAAAGCAAGAGGATTGTGGGGACAGTGCTGGTTTTGACACTTTTGTTTCTGATGACGCTTGTGCCGGTATCAGGGGCAGACACGGTTTCAGACCAGATGGCGACTAAGATATCAGCTTATTTTGATACTTTTTCGTCAGCGGAGCAGACACAGATTAAGGCTACATATACCGCTTTTGAGAGTTTGACTGATGCACAATGGGATACATTGGTGAGCGATTCCGGCCTGACGACGGCTGCTCTGATCGCAAAGTATGACAGCGAGGCTTCCGCAAAGGCGGCGTTGAAAAGCCTCTTTCAGGATACCTACCGTGTGATTTACTCGGTATCCGACAGTGCGACCTTAAAGAAGAGCTGTGACAGCTTTGTAACAAACCAGTCGGCGACGATTAATAAAGTCTTTGACGGTGTGGCTACACCGGAACTCTTGATTGCTATGATTGAGGACGCGGAAAAAGCGCTTTCCAGCGCCGATATTTCGGGTTCTGTCGATGCAACCGATTCCGATCTGTATAAAATTGCCTTTGGCGCGCCGGCGGACTATGTTGCGGCGGTCGACAAGGTATTGACGGGCGTCGTCAGCGGCGTGGTAACCAAGAATGCGGGTTTTGCCGGTAAGATGACAGCGTTGGGCTGGCAGGTAGACCAATTCACCGGTTTAAATGCGGCGGTGGGTAAGCTTGTTGACTCCAGTGCCAAAACACGTACCATTTTGTATAATTCTATCGTTCGGGCGCATTCTGTGCTTAAAACCGGTACTGCCACTGTGAAGGATGGCGCGAGCTATACCTTGCCGGTAAACAGCGATATGACCTTTACTTTCCAGGTTTTTGGCAAGAATGTGTCGGTTCCGTTTGGTTCCAACATCAAGCTGCCGAGCAATAAAGAGATTTCGGTCTCCACCAATAAATCGTCCGGCAAGGAAAGCTTCACCGTAAAGGGTGAAAAAGCTATTTCTGCTTATGAAATGGTGGTCAAGCGCGGCTCAACCAGCAGCGATTCGCTGATTGAGGATTCCAATACCTATATAACTTTTAAAGTAACGGTAACGGATGGGAGTGTAACACCTCCTCCGTCGACATCACCGACTGTGGGGCCGATTTTTGGTGGCGGTGACGGTGATCCGGCAGTTATTCCGACCCCATCTCCCAAGCCTGTAGATGGTACGACTACTCCGGCGCCGTCGCCGAGTGGAACCCCGAACGTATCGGTTGATCCGAATAAGGGCGGCGATACTACGGCCACTGTGGAGCTGACAGGAGGAAACGGCTACAATTATAACGTAACCCTTACCAGTGGGGAACAAGAAATTTCAAAGATGGAGAATCCATATGCGGTAACCTTAAAACTGCCGTATGCCTCCAATAATGCGAATTCTGCGATAGTGACCTATACCGATCAGGATGGAAATAAGATTCAGATTAAAGAAGCGTACTATGAAGGCGGTTATGTGTATGCCAAGGCCTACGGCGCCGGAACCTATACGGTTACGGATAATACTGTCGCGTTTGATGACATTGGTGGGCATTGGGCGCAAGGCAACATCCAGTCGCTTGCAGCAAAGGGAGTAGTGGCCGGTGTCGGCAATAACTTGTTTGATCCGGAGCGCAATGTGACCCGTGCGGAATTCGTTCGTATGCTGCTGGTGGCGTTTGAGACTGTGTTGCCTGCTGATGCGGCAACGGATGTAACCTTCCATGACGTACCGGCTGATGCGTGGTATGCGGCGGACGTCAATAAGGGGGCGGCTTTAGGATTTGTTACCGGATATCCTGACGAAACCTTCAAGCCGGATAATCAGATTTCCCGTGAAGAGATGGCCGTTATGGTCAGTAAATTTGTTGATTCCGTCAAGCTTGACCTGAAGGAATCGGTACAGGCGATTGCCTTCACAGATGCGGACGATATCGGCGGCTGGGCTGTAAGCCATGTATCGCGTGTCCAGAAGATGGGTATCGTCAACGGAATGGAAGATGGGCGTTACGCGCCGCAGGAGAATACGACCCGTGCGCAGGCCGCGACCATCGTAATGGGATTGATTAAAGCATTGTTTCAATAAAATCTAATACAAAAGCCAGACAGGAAGCTTCCTGTCTGGCTTTCTAATTTTGTCAATCTATTTACATATAGCTAAAGCTGATATTCAAACCTTTTTTTCAACTTTTCCAGCGCCTTTTTTTCGATCCGGCTAACATAAGACCTGGAGATATTCAATAAAGATGCAATTTCCCGTTGCGTTTTTTCTTGGCTGGTGCATAATCCATACCGCAGCTGGATCACCGTCATTTCCCGGTCGGTCAGAATTTCGTTCATTACCTCGCGGAGTTTTTTGATCTCACTTTTGAGTTCCACCTCTTCAAAAATGGATTCGCAATTGGTTTCGAGCACCTCCAAAAAGGTCATGTCCCCCTCCGATTTTCCTGACTTAATCGGTTCATAGAGTGATATTTCGTTCTGTAGTTTCTTCTCTGCGCGTAAGACCATAAGCACTTCATTTGCAATCCTCACTCATTGACAACAGGGCTGCATTCGAGCTGCTGTTCCCCAAAAAATAAATCGCTACATCCTGCCCATTTACTATTATTTTTTCAATGAGAAGCCTGATAAATTCCCGTTTCTCCTGTATATCAAGCGAATCGAGCAGGTTCAGATTATGACTTACAATAGTTTGAAACATGGCGGCGGTATTTTTATATTGATCGGTTTGTTTTTTTGTTTGTGAGAGCAGGTCGATTCGTTTTTCTAATTGCTGATTCATCTCTTTCAGTTTTTTTACTTCATTTAAAATATCTGCTGAAATAGCAGGGTCGTCGATATACTTTAGCTTATCGATTAGGTTGGTGATGGCCTGCCTGTTCTTGGAGAGGCTGTTTTCAAATGCGTTTATTTCATTTTCCTTTTGCTCATTATGATCCCCCATTACCCCGTCTATTACTTTTATTAATTCGTCAAATACTCCTTTTCTCTCTTCAACTGCTTTCCAAATAAACTCTATCATTGTTTTGTCAAAATGTTCCCCTGGAATATTTTTGTTATTGCAGAGAGAACATTTGCTATTCTCTTTCTTTTGGCATACATAGGAAAATGCGTCTGAATCGGGCCTGTGGATTTTAGGGCGCATATTCTCTCCGCATACGCCGCATTTGACTAAACCCGAAAAAACAGAGAGGTTTTTGCATGGCTTTCGATATGTTTTGTCCCCATTCTTCATTAACAATTCTTGTACCTCGACCCATTGCTGTCCGGGAATAAAACCTTTGTGTTTTCCTACTGCGACGATCCATTCTGACATATCCCTGAACCGATCCCCAGCCTTTATATTTTGGCGGGTTTTATTATAACACATCATTCCATACTCGCCGTTAAAGCAGCTTTTGTCCGAATAGATAAAAATTCCTCTTGAATGAAAGAAGCGGTAGGTGTTTTGATCTGCTGCCGCATAGACAGGATTCGATAGAATGGCCCGTAAAGCAAAACGGGAATATGCTTTATCGTTCTTTGATTTTATTTCCGCATTCAGCATATAGGCCTGCAGTGCCGTAAGGGATTTTAATTCTAAATATTTTTGAAAAATCAAAAGAATGGTTGCTTTTTCATCCGGGACTTCTACCAATTTAAACAACTTTC
>CABSMD010000178.1 GCA_902478725.1 uncultured Clostridia bacterium | reverse complement strand
AAGCCCGTGACCCCATGCGCTGGGTGGGGCTGATGAACACGCTGAAAGCGCAGGCAGAGGAAGCAGTCATTACAGAAATTATCATGGAGTGATTAAGGGTGCGGGGAATATTCTCCGCACCCTTAATTAAATCGTATTGCTTGTTGCTATCCTTGATATGAGATAAAATATTTTTAAGGAACTTGCTTTCCTGTGAGGTTTCTGTGACATTTGGTTGATACTCTATAAAGAAAAAGGATGTGAGCGCGTGAAAATATTAGTGGTTGAGGATGACCGCCTTTTGAATAATACCCTTTGCTATAACCTGTCTGCCGCAGGCTATGAAGTAGATGCTGCCCTGACGAAAAGCGTTGCCGAACGGTTTTGCAGAAAACAAGAGTATGATTTGATTGTCCTTGACATCAATCTGCCGGACGGCAATGGGTTTGATTTTTGCCGGGATATTAAGGACAGCCACCCGGACACTGCTGTAATCTTCCTGACGGCAAACGATATGGAAAGTGATATGCTCAAAGGCTACGAGCTGGGGGCGGATGATTATGTGACAAAGCCTTTCCCCATGAGCGTATTTAGAAAAAAAGTGTCTGCATTGCTGGCCCGGATCAGGAAACAATCTGGCGGCGACTTCTACAACGACGGCAATCTGTTTATCAACTTTACGGAAATGACGGCAACGCTTAACGGAGAAAGTATTTCTTTTACCCCGATGGAATACCGGCTTTTGAAAGTGCTGACGAAAAATCCGCAGGTCGTTTTGACCCGGCAGGTACTATTGGAAAAGCTGTGGGATATTGACGGGAATTTTGTGGACGAACACGCCCTGACTTCTACAATCAGCCGGGTACGCAACAAAATCGAAAAGCCAGACCATGCCTATATTAAAACCGTCTATGGCATGGGCTATATGTGGATTGGGGGCGGTAACAAATGAGGACGGAAAAACTCTCTGTCAATAAAGTGTGCATAGTCGTGTGTGCAGCCCTTTTCCTGCTATCAATCGCCATGTCATGTACCATTTACTTTTTGACGCGGAATGTACTGGCGCTATGCTGCGGATTGCTCTATGCGGTTTTCGTCGCCGGGTGCATGGCTGCTTTTCTGGCCTTTGTGCGCCGGAAATTGACGATGTTTTCGGACGCTCTGTGCAAGCTGCTTGACGATATGATGTCAGCAGATCAGGCCCCGCCGCAGTACACGGAAGAAGAAAACCTGTTTTATAAAATATACCACCGGCTTTCCCGGCTCTATGAAGTGCTGCGGGAAAGCAAAAGCAATATTGCAAAGGAACGGGCTGACTTGCAGGAATTGATTTCGGACATCTCCCATCAGGTCAAAACGCCGATTGCAAATCTGAAAATGCTGGATGCCACTTTGTTGGAGCAAAATGTATCACCGGAAAAACAGAAAGAATTTCTTCTGGCAATGGACAGCCAGTTAGACAAACTGGATTTTCTCATGCAGGCAATGATTAAAACATCACGGCTGGAAGCCGGGGTGATTGCTTTGGAGCCGAAGCCGCAGGCTATCTATGATACTCTCGCTGCGGCGTTGGGTGGTATTCTGCTGAACGCAGAGCAGAAAAAGATTGCGGTCACGGTGGATTGCCCGGAAACGGTAACTGCGGCCCATGATCGGAAATGGACAACCGAAGCCCTGTTCAACATTCTGGATAATGCGGTGAAGTACACGCCAGAGGGCGGGAAAATCCATGTAGCTGTGGTGTGCTGGGAAATGTATGTGAAGATTGATATTTCTGATACGGGCATTGGTATTCCAGAACAACATCAAGGGACGATTTTCAAGCGGTTCTACCGTGAGGACAGGGTACATGACGCCCCCGGCATTGGGATCGGCCTGTATCTTGCACGTGAGATTATCACCCGGCAAGGGGGCTTTATCCGCGTTGCCTCGGAAGTTGGCTCTGGCTCCACCTTTTCGGTGTTCCTGCCCCATTCTTGAAATGTCACAGGATTGTGACATTTCAAGGCGTTTTAAGGGAAAATTAAAGAACCGTCGTGACATTTCTGCGAGGTTTTCCCTTTACAATGGAACCATCAAAAAGAAAGGTGGTAGAACTTATGCCTATTTTACAGACAACAGATTTGAAAAAATACTATGGGGACGAACCGAACATTACAAAGGCTCTGGACGGCGTTTCTCTCTCGGTAGAACACGGGGAATTTGTCGCTATCGTCGGCACATCCGGCAGCGGAAAAACCACGCTGCTGAATATGATCGGCGGTCTGGACGTTCCCACTTCCGGCAAAGTCATTGTGGATGGCAAAGACTTCTCTACGCTGAAAGACGAGCAGCTTACCATTTTCCGCAGGCGCAAAATCGGCTTTATCTTTCAGAATTACAACCTTGTCCCCGTTCTCAATGTTTACGAGAACATCGTCTTACCTGTGGAACTGGACGGCGATCAGGTAGACAAAAAATATATGCAGGAAGTTGTTCGTATGCTGGGTTTGGAAGATAAGCTGAACAATATGCCGAACAATCTTTCCGGCGGCCAGCAGCAACGCGTCGCTATTGCCCGCGCTCTGGTATCGAAACCGGCGATTGTACTGGCAGACGAACCGACGGGCAACCTCGACAGCCGGACGAGCAGCGATGTCCTCGGCCTGCTGAAAGTAAGCAGCCAGCAATTTCACCAGACCCTTGTGATGATTACCCATAACAACGAGATCGCCCAGCTTGCAGATCGGATTATCCGTATTGAGGATGGGAAAATTTCTGAATGAGGGGGTGTTGAGAATGAACGATATTTTATTTGGCAATAATAACAGACCCATTATTAAGAAATTGTCCAGGCGGTACTTTAAGGCCAGCAAAAGCAGGAATATCATTGCTATTGTTGCCATTGTTCTTACAACCGTCTTGTTCACAACTATCTTCACACTGGGTTCCGGCTTAATTGATACAGTACAAGACCAGAATATCCGAAAGGCGGGCGGGGATGGTCAAGCTGTTCTCAACTACATCAGTGACGAAGTTTTTAATGATGTAAAAGGCAACGAATTGATTGACCGAGTTGCCTATTCAAAGGCAGTTTCTTATCGTCTTAACAATCCAGGGCTTGCGAAATGGCGCTCCGATATGTGGTATATGGATGATACAGCTCTGGAATTTGCCAGGTATGAGCCAACAGTAGGCCACCGCCCCGAAGCTGAAAATGAGATTATAGCCGACACAAAAACATTAGAGGCATTGGGTGTTCCGGCTGAAATCGGTGCGACAGTCACGCTGGATTATGAAATCAAGGGTAAGGAGTACACAACTGATTTTACACTGTGCGGATTTTGGGAAACAGACAGCCTAAGTAATATCGGGCGCATTATCGTATCGAAAGCCTTTATAGATAATCATGCCGACTTGCTTACCTATACCTATCCGGTGGATAATGATTACTCCGGCGTTGTAACAGCCTATATTATGTTCCGCAGCGGCGGCTCCGTGGAAGAAAAACTGCAACAGCTTCTCATGGAAACCGGCTATACCTGTGATACACTTGGAGGACAGCCCACAGATGAAAACTATATTATTGCCCGTGTCAGCCCAGCTTATCAAAGCAGCCCAGTGAGCGAAAATTCCGCATTGTTTATTGCCGGAATTGTGGGAATACTCGCGATTATGGCAACAGGCTATTTGATTATCTACAATATTTTTCAAATCTCTGTTATTCAAGATATTCAGTCCTACGGGCAGCTTAAAACATTGGGAACTACAAGGCGGCAGATCAAAAAGATTATTAACAAACAGGCCATACTTCTGTCAGCGGTAGGTATCCCCATTGGCCTGATTATTGGCTTTCTCATTGGCCGCGCTTTAGTTCCGGCTCTGATGAACGGCACAACTTATACTTCTGAAGCTGGCGTTGTTGTGACAGTAAATCCACTGATATTCATTGGCTCGGCTATCTTTGCTTTTGTTACTGTTTATATCAGTGTACGAAAACCGGCTAAGATTGCAGGCGCAATCTCACCGATTGAGGCTATCCGCTACACGGAAAATGACGCAGGTGCATTTCAAACAAAGAAACGTCTGGCTACAAAAAAATCAACTGGCGGCGCAAAAATCCATCGGATGGCCCTGGCAAACTTGGGACGGAATCGAAAACGGACAGTCCTTGTAATCGTGTCCATGACATTGAGTTTGGTGCTGTTCAATACAGTATTCACTTTATCCAGCGGTTTTGATATTGATAAGTATGTTGAGAAGTTCTTAAACAAAGATTTTATCATTTCTTCTGCGGATTATTTCAACTACAATTTCGCCCGCAGCGAAACATACTTGTCCGAAACCTTTATTGATGCCGTTCAGCAGCAGAACGCCTACGAGGATGGCGGCAGACTATATTCCAGCCAGGTGGCAGAAGACATTTTTTCTGCTGAAACAGATGCCGTTACAAATTACAACAAGGACAAGGATGGAAATCCGCTTATTGCCCTGTATGGGGCAGACGATTTTCTTCTAAACTCGATGGATATAATCGAGGGGGAAATTGATTGGGATGCTCTTAGAACAGGAAAATATACGCTCTACGCATTAACAATGGATGATTATGGAAACATGATTGACAATCCATCTATCCATGTTGGAGATACGATTACTTTTCATCACTGGAAGATGAACGGATTAGTCGGTACACTGGATAACAGCTTTGACCTCACTGTTATGGCAAAAGTTCTCATCAATGAAAATACTGATACAGAAAGAAATACAGGTGCGGCACGTTTTTATTTGCCCGCAGAACAGTTTAAGCCGCTCTGCATCAATCCCCGTTTGGTAAGTTTTCCGTTCAATGTTAAGGACGGGACGGACAGCGATATGAACAGCTTTTTAAGCAACTATGTGGAAAATATTGAGCCAAGTATGGACTATGAATCGAAAGAAACCTATGTTCAGTCTTTTAATAGCATGACATCCCTTATTATTACAATCGGCGGTGCTTTAAGTGTTATTATTGGTCTGATCGGTATAGTTAATTTCATCAACTCGGTATTGACAAGCATTATTACGCGGCAAAAAGAATTTGCTATGCTCCAAAGTATTGGCATGACAGGCAGACAGCTCAAACGGATGTTGTCCTATGAGGGCTTGTATTATGCTGTGGGAACAATTATAGCCTCGTTGATCGTTGGGGTGCTGTTCTCTCTAATCATTGTGCAGGCGATAGCAAGTAGTTTCTGGTTCTTCACTTATCACTTTGTAATTTGGCCGATGTTGATTGTTTATCCGTTTCTTATCTGCTTGACAGTAATTATTCCCACAATTCTTTACCGACAATTTGCCAAAAGCAGCATTATTGAAAGGCTTCATCAAAATTGAGTTTGTCCGGCATAGGTAGCTGAATAAGGACATCTAAATAAGCGACTGAATCCATTAGAAAACCGGGGGCATTCTGCCTTCGGTTTTCTAATTGTCACAAACTTGCGAGATTTCAGCGTGTTATTATGTCGAAACGCTGTTATGCTGTGAGGATTTTGTGAGGATTACAAGTTAAAATATAAGAAATTGAAGAAAAAAACTGTACTGCCCGGCG
>CABSMD010000177.1 GCA_902478725.1 uncultured Clostridia bacterium | reverse complement strand
AACCGTAACGGTTTCTTCTGCATTTAATGATACTCTCAACATGTTCTTCTATTGCGCAAAAAATAATTGACATATGCCACAAACCATGATATATTATAAATATCATATGTCAAAAACCTATTAAAGGAGTATCCATGCCAAGACCGAGGAAATGCCGTAAAGTATGTTGTTTACCAAAAACGAATGAATTTTTACCAAGCTCCGGTGGTAAAAATAGTGTTACACTTACTGTAGATGAATATGAGAGCATTCGTCTGATAGACCTAGAAGGCTTCTCCCAAGAAGAGTGTGCAAAGTTTATGAAGGTAGCCCGTACTACTGTTCAGCAGATATATAATACCGCAAGAAAAAAAATTGCCGAGGCGATTGTTAACGGCGAAGCCCTTCGCATAGAAGGTGGGGAATATCAGCTTTGTGATGGCAAAGAAGAGCATTGCGGGTGCGGCGGTTGTAAAAGACATCGCCATAAGAGAATGCATGGTAACCAATAAAAAACTTTATGATCTGTTATCAATATCTGCCCTGTGGGCGGAGTATTAATATTTTTAAAAGGAGATCGTTTTATGAGAATCGCTGTAACTTATGAAGATGAAGAAATCTTTCAGCATTTTGGCCACACCGAACATTTTAAGGTGTATGACGTTGAGGAGGGAAAAATCACACAAAAAACTGTCGTAAACACCAATGGCTCCGGTCATGGCGCCCTTGCTGATATTTTGAAAAAAATTCATACAGAAGTACTTATTTGCGGAGGCATTGGAGGCGGAGCACAGAGAGCATTATCGGAAGCCGGAATCAAGCTTTACGGTGGTGTAAAGGGGAAATGCGACGATGCAGTAGATGCATTTCTTGCAGGCCACCTTCATTTCAACCCAGATATAAAATGTGAACATCACGGAGAACACCACCACGGAGAAGATCACACTTGCGGCGAACACGGCTGTGGTAGCCATAATTGCGGTAACCACTAAGTTAAAAAGCATATTTTATAAAAATGAAGAGCCAATTACGGAAAAGTAACTGGCTTTTTTCCGTTTTATAGTGTATAATGCTGTTGGATTACTATAGCATATGGAAGGTAACGTTGGGAGATAAAGAATGGGCAACAACAGATATTCTGTCCTGGATGGTATTCGCGGCATAGCGCTTTTGAATATGATTGTATACCACACTGTATGGGATATGGTGCATCTGTTCGGTTTTAATTGGAAATGGTATCAATCGGACGCTTCCTATCTATGGCAGCAGATGGTCTGCTGGACTTTCATTTTTATATCCGGCTTTTGCCAATCTCTGGGACGGCAACGTCTGAAACGTGGAATTACGGTGCTTCTCTGCGGTTGCCTGATTTCACTGGTAACAATCATTGCTATGCCACAGGAACCTGCCCTATTCGGTGTGCTTACTCTGATTGGTTCCTGTATGCTACTAATGATTCCGTTAGACAATATTTTTAAACGGTGCAGCCCGCCGATCGGATTTATGGTCAGTATGGCTTTGTTTATCACCACAAGAAATATAAATCAAGGATTTTTAGGCTTTGGATCGTGGAATTTTTTGAAACTGCCCAATAGCTGGTATCGCAACCCATTCACCGCCTATTTGGGCTTTCCCACAAAAAACTTTCACTCAACGGATTATTTTTCACTGTTTCCATGGATATTCTTGTTTATTGCCGGATATTTTCTATGCAGGCTTATGCAGAAAAGAAAGCTATTGGACTGGTTGAGACCTAGCAGAATAAAGTCCGCGGAATGGCTTGGACGGCATTCTTTGGAAATCTATGTAATCCATCAGCCCGTTATCTATTTGATTCTCCTGGGTATTCTGCACAAGTAAAGATTATAGCAAGAAAAATCAATGGTTGAACAGTCACGAAGTAAACGGCAATTCAAACTTATCAATAAAACGGCGAAAAGAAAAAGCTTGACGAACTGCCAGTAAGAGAGGTAAAATAGTGTGGAGCAGAAAAAGATCAGCATTGTAATCCCGTCTTACAACACGCCGGAAGAACATTTGCAGGTTCTGTACCGGTCAATCCTGGCACAAAATTATAAAAATTTTGAAGTAATTATCGTAGATGACTGTTCAAGCCGGGATTTTTATGATATAATAACGGACAGCCGTTTCCGCGTGGTGCGGATGGAACAAAACGGAGGACCCGCACGCTGCCGCAATATGGGCGCGACAATGGCCTCGGGTGAAATGATCTTTTTCACCGATTCCGACTGTGAGCTTCCACCCGATACCCTCTGTGCAGTAGCGGAGGGGATCAAGAATGATCCTATCATTATGGGGAACACCATCACAAAGGCAAAAACGGCGTTTGGAAAATCGGTTGCTTATCTGGGTTTTCCGGGCGGCGGCCTGCTGGGCTTTGATAAGGTCTGGCGGGTGGACGCGCAGGGATACACCGACAGCATTAGCAGCTGCAACCTTGCCGTACGCAAAGATTTTTTCCTGCAAAGCGGCATGTTTGACACCTCTTTTCCGGTCGCCGGAGGAGAAGATACTTATTTTGCAAAAAAAATAGTAGCCAAAAACCAAAAAATAAGGTATAATAGAAAACAGGTTGTCTATCATGTGGAACGCGACACGCTGCAAGGCTTTATCCGATGGCAGATTACGCGGGGACGCGGGAACTACCATATCAAGAAAAACCTTGGCAGTGTCGGGGGTTTTTACAAGCTCCGCTTATGGTCTTTTAAGAACAGTATCATACGCAGCGGTATTTACGCACCGATTGTGATTTTTTTAATCGTGCTGTCGGTGGTGTACCAAAAAAAGGGGTACCGCATGGAGCAAAAAAGGCAGGATAGCTGATCGATACAGTGGGGGAGATTGGGTTGGACAAAAAAAGGATATTGGTCACCGGCGGAGCCGGCTTTATAGGCTCTCACCTGTGCCGGGCGCTTTTGGCGCGCGGGAACGAGGTCATCTGCCTGGACAATTTCTACACCGGCCGGAAGGCGAATATAGCGGATTTGCTTTCCCATCCGGAATTTGAGATTGCACGGCATGATATCGTGATGCCGCTGTATTACGAGGTGGACGAGATTTATAATATGGCCTGCCCGGCATCGCCCGTACATTACCAGTATAACCCTGTCAAGACGGTCAAAACCAATGTGATCGGCAGCGCAAATGTCCTGGGGCTTGCAAAAAGACTGCACGCAAGGGTATTACAAGCGTCCACGAGCGAGGTGTACGGCGATCCGCAGGTGCACCCGCAGACAGAAAGCTATTGGGGTAACGTGAATCCCATCGGGGTAAGGTCTTGTTATGATGAAGGTAAGCGTTGTGCAGAAACTTTATTTTTCGACTATCACAGACAAAACAAGGTAGATATCCGTGTGGTGCGGATCTTTAACACCTATGGCCCGAATATGCTGGAAAATGACGGAAGGGTGGTCAGCAACTTTGTCGTGCAGGCCTTGCGCGGCGAGGATATTACGATTTACGGCGACGGCCGCCAAACCCGGTCATTCTGTTATGTCAGCGATTTGGTAGAAGGGCTGATCCGTATGATGGAGCAGGACTACATTGGTCCTGTCAATCTTGGCAATCCCCATGAAATGACGATTGCCGAAATCGCCGAGTTGATCGTCCGGCTGACCGGGAGCAGTTCAAAGTTGGTTTTCCGGCCTTTACCAAAGGACGATCCGGTAAAACGCAAGCCGGATATTACATTGGCCAAGGAAAAGCTTGGCTGGCAGCCAAAGGTGGCGCTGGAAGATGGGTTGCAAAAAACAATCGCCTATTTCCAGACTGTGATCTGACGCCGCGTCTGTGCTGGTAAAAGGAGTAGAAGTATGGATTTTGTTTCTGTAATCACTACGTTGGTTTGGGTACTGACGATTATTGTCGGTATTCATACGGTATATTTCACGGTAGTAGCCCTGTTTTTTTTGAAGAAAGCACCTAAGTATGAACAATATGAACCGAAAAACAGGTTTGCCGCTATTATCGCGGCACGCAATGAGGAGGATGTCATTGGCAATCTGGTGGAAAGCTTAAGGCTGCAGAACTACCCGGCAGACCTGCTGGATATCATCGTCATTCCGAATAATTGCACCGACCGCACCAAGGAGGTCGCACAGAAGGCAGGAGCGACTGTGGTCGAATGCCCCCACCGGGTGAAGTCGAAGGGCGAGGTGCTCTCCTTTATCTTTGACCATATATTTGAAGAAAACGACGTATACGACGCGTTTTGTATATTCGATGCAGACAATGTCGTGCATCCGGATTTTATGCGGGAGATGAACAATGTCCTGTGCTCCGGCATCAAGATTGCGCAGGGATACCGTGACAGCAAGAACCCGTCCGATTCGTTTATATCATCCTGTTATTCCATCTATTATTGGGCGGTCAACCGGTTTTATAACCACGCACGTTCCGCGCTTGGAATGTCGGCCATGGTAAACGGCAGCGGTTTTATGGTAAGCGCAGATGTGATCAGGAGCATGGACGGATGGCATACTGTGACCATGACCGAGGATATCGAGTTTACGACTCAATGTGCCCTGCGCGGCTATAAGATTGGCTGGGCGAGCGAAGCGATCATCTATGATGAGCAACCGCTTACCTTCATGCAGTCATGGAAGCAACGCAAACGGTGGTCCACCGGAGTCATTCAGGGTATGGAGACCTATACGGGTAAACTGCTCAAGGCAGGCTTTAAAAATAAGAACATTTGTTGTTTTGATATGGTGCTGTTTTATCTGTCACCAATCATGCAGGTGTTATTTTTCCTGCTGGTGATTCTGGCTATGTGGCTGAACATCACTTATATCCTGTTTTATTTGTTTCCGTTTGTCCGGTTGGGCATGTTCCAGAGAATCTTTCTGGCGTTCAATCTGTCTTATATCTTTGCGGCGGCAATGTCCTGTATCGTGGTCATGCTGGCGCACAAGAAGGTTTCCGGTATGACGAAGGGTGTGTTTACCTTTTGGATTTTCATCTTCAGTTGGATACCCATCAACATCATCTGCCTGTTCAAACGGCAAAAAACCTGGGAGGAGATCAAACATTCAAGCGATGTAAAGATCACCGATGTAACCGAGGTTACACAAATCAAAGTTTAAGTAAAAAATATACATCCCGCTTCGGCGGGATGCGATATGCGCCCGTAGCGCAGTTGGATAGCGCGTCAGACTCCGACTCTGAAGGCCGCTGGTTCGAATCCAGTCGGGCGTACCACGTGCAAAGAGGCACTCGAATTTCGAGTGCCTCTTTGCTTTTATCAATCAGAGGTGATGAACTATGGAGAAACCCATCATCGGGGTAACGCCCCTGTGGGACGAGGAAAAGAAGTCCTACTGGATGCTGCCGGGGTATCTGGAAGGAGTGAAGGAAGCCGGTGCCATCCCCGTCATCCTGCCGCTGACAACCAATGGGGCGGATATTGCCCAGCTCGCGGATCTCTGCGATGGTTTTCTCTTTACTGGTGGGCAGGATGTCGATCCCCAGCTGTACGGGGAGGCCATGGAGCCCTTCTGCGGCGAGCTGTGCCCTGCCCGGGACGCTCTGGAGCAGGAGTTACTCCGACAG
>CABSMD010000176.1 GCA_902478725.1 uncultured Clostridia bacterium | reverse complement strand
TCGTCTCATTAATTGCCGTTTGCTGCTCCTCAGCTATCCCCCAAAAGGCGGTCGCCATCCTTTTTTCGTCATAGAGCATATATCGGTCTTTCCCTTTGGTCTTTGCAAAATACAGCGCGTGGTCGGCTTTTAAGTAAAGTTCCTGAAAGGTTTTGCCGTCCGCCGGCGCAAGCGCGATGCCGATGCTGCAGGTAATTTCGAAATCCCGGTCCTGCTCTATCAAGATATTTCGAAAAATGGCAAGCACCTGCTCCGCCTTTTTTTGGATGAATACAATATCGGGAATCTCCTTAATGAAAATCATAAATTCATCCCCGCCGATACGGCCGATCATGTCAGTAGAATAAAACAGGCTCTGGAATTTTGCGGCGGCCTCGGTCAGCACCGCGTCACCAAAGAGATGCCCCAGCGTATCGTTGATGGTCTTGAAATTGTCAATGTCGATGATCATCAGGCAATGCCCGGCGCCTTTTTTGCCGTTGGCAAGGCAGCCCTCCACCAGGTTTTCAAGCGTCCCCTTATTATAAAGCTTAGTCAGGGTATCCCGTTCCGCCTTCTCCAGCAATTTTTGAGATTGCTTTTTCTCGTGGTCAATGTCTACAATAACTCCGACAGCCTTAAAGGAATTACCCATTGCGTCAAACTGGGCCGTTGCCCGAATCCGGCACCAGATATAGGCACCGTCGGCCTGTCTGAGCCGCAGCTCGCCCTCAGCGTAGGCCTCTCCCCTCTTGATCGCCTCCATCAGCTCGACGATGACAGGATGATCGTCGGCAAAAATATTGCCGCTGTTGGTAAGGTACGAGCTGATTCCCTCTGTCACCGGCACATAACCAAATTTCTTTTCCCAATTAGAGGAGTAAATCAATGCGTCCCGCGCCAAATCCCACTCAAATATAATATCGTTCGTCTGATCCATAATGATCTGATGGCGTTCCAGGCTGAGCCGCAGCTCCTCCTGTGCCTTGCGGGCTTCGGTAATATCCAGTAGAATACAGTAAAATACCTGCCGGCCAGCATCATCCTTCGTCAGCTTGCCCCGGTCGAGCACCCAGACCGACCGTCCGTCCTTACAAACTACGCGGTACTCCGCCTCGATCATATTCCCATGCTGGAGCTGGTCCTGCATCATATCAAACATCGCTACACGGTCCGCGGGATGGATCATCTCCAAAAAACGGTCGTGGAACAGATCGTGTATCTCTTCTTTGGTATAGCCAAACATAGTGTAAAAACCGTCACTGGCGTGTAAAATGGTAAAATATGCATCGTTCTCACATTGCTGCACACCGCCGGGTAAATTATTGGTCAGCACTTGAAAGTCCTGCATATGGGCACGAAGCTCCGCTTCCTGTCGATCCAGCATTTCCTTCAAAATCCGGTTGGTCTCTTCATTAATAACCTTGGGGAAAAATTCATCCGGTCCCTGATCCCGGTCGGGACTGGACAGGTGGATATGCCACAACTTCAAGCGGCCAGCGCACCGGCGGCAGATCGCTGATACGCGCGCAATCAGCCGCATGGCCAGCGGCACTTCACTGTTTTCCTTAACGGTAATCTCCCCGTACACGAGGCAATAGGAGCCGATCAGAGGCACGGCTTCATACCAATCCTTTTCGATCACAAACGGCTCATACCCCTCCGCCTTCTCTTTTTGAAGCGTTTCACATGCTTGGCAATAGTTCCGGCACACATCCTGTAACCCCGTGCCGATCCAGGTAATGTCCGGGTCCAAGCATTCGATTACGCCATCGAGGTCGCGGTCGACAAAGTACAGCCTCTGCAATTTTCGAATAAACTGTATAGAATCATCTTTTATGGACACAAACATCATCCCTTTATATGCAGTAAGGTATCTCACTTTCTATTTTAGTATGTTTTCTTGCAAATTGCAATACAAACTTGTCAAAAACCCTCAGAAATTATTTACATAATTTTATTTTATTAATGTGGTTGTAAATTGGTGAAAAACATATTATAATGATATCATTAGAGATAGCTAGCCTCAGAGCATTTCATGAAATAAAACAGGATGGTTCGAAAAAAATGGATCTGAATTACGTGCAAAGTTTCTGTCATGATTTAAATAAACTCAAGCCGCTTTTTGTCGGTTCCCACACATTACCTGAGCGCAACCGGGAATTTGCCCGTTTCATATCCGGTATCCTGCCTGTCAGCCGGGTCGCGCTGGTGCAGTTGGATGGAAAAGGGAAATGCCGCGAATGTACGGAATGGTTCCGACCAGGTTATCAGCAGGACAACCTGTTTTCCCTGTTCTTAGAAAAATGGCTGGATGCCTGCACGGAACAATTGTCCCGCGGCGGTTACCTGTACGGAGATGTGTTAAACCAGATGACCCGTGCGGCTGATGAAAAGGCCGCTTCGAGCTTTATTCCAATAGTCTTCCCTATCCTGCAGGAAGGGAGAATCATTGGTCTTGCCTGCTTTGGGAGAGAAAACGTCCTCGGTGACTGGGAGAGCCAGGAAATCGACCTGCTCGAAATCCTGGTGCTGATCATCAGCATTTCTCTGTCCAACCAGACGATGTTTGCCCAACAGGAGCTGTACGGTTTTGTACTCAACACTTTGCTCGACAGCATGAATGCGAATCTTTACATCACCGATCCACAGACCGATGAAATTTTATTTATGAATAAGTCTATGAAAAAGGAATTCGGTATAGAACATCCGGAGGGGCAGGTTTGCTGGAAGGTACTCCAACAGGGAATGGAACAACGATGCTCTTTCTGCCCGGTCGAGAAACTGCTGGCGAGTCCTTCGGAGAAGCCCTCCTGCATCTGGGAAGAAACCAATCCCATCACCGGCAGCATCTATGAAAACCACGACAGTCTGATCCGCTGGATCGACGGCTCCACGGTACACTTGCAGCAGTCGATCAATGTAACGGATATGAAACGGCTTACCCTAGCGGCGCGCATGGATGAGCTCACCGGTGCCTTAAACCGCCGCGCAGGCAAAGACGCGCTGGAACAGCTGCTTGCCCAGGCGCGGAAAAGTCATAAAACGGTGACGGTATGCCTGTGCGACATTAATGGCATGAAAGAGGTCAATGAGCTGTTTGGGAATGACGAAGGGGATGCTTTACTGGCCGCAACCGCCGGGACAATCCGCAAACATCTGAATGGCAAAGACCTGCTGTTTCGCTTAAACGGCGATGAATTTGCCATGGCCTTTTACGGCCTGGAACAGTATGGTGCCATCGAACGGCTTAATGAAATACTGGAGGCTTTGAAGCAGGGTGGGGAGCGGCCGTATGAGGCTTCCTTCTGCTATGGCCTTGCCGAAATCAAAGCCGGACAGGAAATTGATTCCACCGGCGCCCTGGTGCTGGCAGATGATAGAATGTATGAACAAAAACGCGCCTATCATATTTTGAAAAAAGAAAAAGAGTACCGGACAATGGCTAAGACCACAAGCTTTGACGGGAAGACTTTTGCGTTTGACCGGGACCAATTCTACCGGGCCATGGTACAGAGTACCGACGATTACATCTTTATCGGAGATATGAAAACAAACACCTTCCTTTACCCTGAACCGATGGTCAAAGAATTTGGGTTACCGGGCACGGTGATGCAAAACGCCGCGGCATTCTGGGCGGACAAAATCCACCCGCACGACAAGCGCATTTTTCTTGAGTCCAATCAGGAGGTGGCCGACGGACGTACAAATATGCATTCTGTGGAATACCGCGCGAGAAACAAAGAGGGCGAGTGGGTTTGGCTGCGCTGCCGCGGCCATTTGGAACGGGATCCAAATGGAGCACCAGCTCTGTTTGCTGGAATCATTACCAATTTAGGACAGAAAAACAAGATTGACCATATGACAGGATTGCTCAACAAATACGAATTTGAAAAAGCCGTAAAGGAAAGCCGTCAATCCAGCCACAGTTTTGGGATGCTTATCCTCGGCATCGATGATTTTAAGCATATTAATGATCTGTACGACAGAGCATTCGGTGACGAGGTCCTGCGGATCATTGCACAGAGAATCCAGGAATTGCTCCCGGGTTACGCGCAGGTTTACCGCCTGGACGGGGACGAGTTCGGCATTCTCCTCAACGAGGCGGACCGGCATGAAATTCAGCGTGTATACGCCTCGCTGCGCAACGTCTTCCGTCGTCAGCAGGAATGTGACGGCAAGAAATACTACTGCACACTGTCAGCTGGTTGCTCCCGTTATCCGGAGGATGCGGACAACTATCTTGATCTTGTGAAATATGCGGAATATTCGCTGGAATATGCCAAAAAGAACGGCAAAAACCGGCTCAGCTTTTTTGACCGGGAAACCTTGCTCCACAAAGAACGTTCACTGGAGCTGATTGAGTTATTCCGCGAGAGCATGGAGCATGACTTTCAAGGCTTCGAGCTCTACTACCAGCCGCAGGTATACGCGGACAGCGGACAGGTGATGGGCGCGGAGGCGCTGGTACGGTGGAGCTGTGAAAAATACGGGTTTGTTTCCCCGGTTGAATTCATCCCCCTGCTGGAACAAAGCGGTTTGATTATCCCGGTGGGAAAATGGATTTTTGAACAGGCAACTGCCCAGTGCAAGGAATGGACAGGGCAAAATCCCGACTTTACCATAAGCATTAACCTTTCTTACCTGCAGGTGGTGGATCAGGAATTTATTCCGTTTATGGAGCAGACCTTGAAGAGACTGGAGCTCTCTCCCGCTAATGTGGTGGTAGAATTGACCGAAAGCTATCTTGCGCGCAGCAGCGGCTCGGTCAAGGAAATTTTTGAACGCATCCGGACGCTCGGTATCAGGATTGCCATGGATGATTTCGGTACGGGGTACTCCTCGCTGGAAATCCTCAAGAATTCACCCGCTGACATTGTTAAAATTGATAAAACCTTTATTAAAGACATCCGGTCAAGCAGCTTTGACGCGACCTTTATCCGCTTTATCGTTGCACTTTGCCACGATGTTGGCATAGAGGTATGTCTGGAAGGGTTGGAAACAAAGGAAGAGTATAGCATTGTCAGTCCCATGCAACTGGATTATATCCAGGGTTATCTGTTTGGCAAGCCGGTGCCGAAGAAGCAGTTTTACCATACCTTCCTGTCAAACGGCGGCCATGCATAAATTATTGTTTTTTTGACAAACTATAAGTACTAATCGTTACGAGGTGTACTTATATGGAGATATTTTTAAGCTTTGTCAAGGCATTTGTAGTCGGCGGACTGCTCTGTGTGATCGGTCAACTGCTGATCGATTTCACCAAACTCACCCCGGCTCGTATCCTGACGGTTTTTGTTGTAGCGGGTGTGGTGCTCACCATGCTCGGTCTCTACGAGCCGGTTGTCAAATTTGCTGGCGCGGGCGCGACCATCCCGATCGTCGGGTTTGGCTATTCCTTGGCACGTGGCGCAGTCAAGGCCATTTCGGAGACCGGTATTTTAGGCATTTTTACGGGCGGCATAACCGCCACCGCCGGCGGATTGGCGGCCGCGATCTTTTTTGGTTGGCTGGTTTCCATTATTTTTAAACCAAGTGCTAAGAATTAATATCTGTCTCTTATACACATCTCCGAGCCCACGAGACCGTACTAGATCTC
>CABSMD010000175.1 GCA_902478725.1 uncultured Clostridia bacterium | reverse complement strand
GATACCCGTGTTCCAAAATGGTAATTGAGCTGTTGTTGAGGACATTGTGAAAGTCCTGGTTGAAAAAGGTTTCATAGAGAGGGGACTTATATATTGTCATACAAGCACCTGATTTCATAATTGTTACTTTCCATTATAATATAAACAAACTTCAAATGCAAGAATAAACCATCCTCAAAAAATCACATCTTTTTCTACAAATTTTCTATTTTTTTATGTCCCTGTTTGTAGTAAGATAGATATAATTAAAAAAGGAGGGAATGGAGTTTGTATAAAAAAACCTTGTGCTTAGTACTGGCCTGCGTCATGAT
The DNA here is from genome assembly GCA_902478725.1 of uncultured Clostridia bacterium. Classification (GTDB taxonomy): domain Bacteria; phylum Bacillota; class Clostridia; order HGM11514; family HGM11514; genus CABSMD01. The sequence continues at coordinate 5,347 of CABSMD010000175.1, read as the reverse complement.
ACTATCCTGCCTGAGCGTCGTATCCGCCGCGTCGGACGTGTTCACGCTGGACTTTAATGACAAAGAGGCAGAGGTGCTGTGGGCAACGGAAATGGACAAGGCCGAGATTGTGCAAAAGAGTGCCGATCCGGTAGACAACTACTACCAAATCACGACGCTTAACAACAATCGGTGGCCTTTCTATCAATTGGACAACGTCGGTGCGTTTTCAAAGGAGTTTACCTATGAGATGCGGCTGATGTGTGAAAACGTCGCGGGCAACACCAAAGAGCTTGCGCAGATACAGGTGCAGCTTTCGGGGGATACATACCAGCAGCTGATCCACTTCTACCCCGACCATTTTGCTCTGGCGGATTATAGTAAGGCGGCCGGCGATTTTTCGTGTGGCGTCTGGTACCGGGTACAGCTGCATTTTGACCTGCGTAATGGGAAGTATCGGGCAACGCTGTGGGACGATACCGGCAAGCAGGTAGTGCAGACGCCTTTTGAAGCAATCCCGACCAAAAATGGGATAGACTTTACACAAGCGAGCTTTCAGAGCAGCCGGATCATGGCGATGAATGTAGTCAACGAGACCTTATCGTTCGACGACATTAGAATTGAAAATGTAGTAGGAGAGCCACAGGCGCCAACCGTTACGGCATCGATTGACGGTTCGCCTTATGAAGGACAGACTTTAAAAGCTGCCTATTTATATTCTGACTATAACGATGATCCGGAAGACCCCGCTTTGCTCAAATACCAGTGGCAGGTCTCCGGTAATGGTACTGATTTTACCGATATTTCAGGGGAGACAGGAGCCTCCTATACGCTGAAAACGACCGATATCGGCAAATACTTCCGCGTACAGGTGCAGGTTGGCGCGACAGTTGAGCCAAAACTGAGTGAGTTTACGCCTTCCAATGCAATCGGTCCGGTGGAGGAAAACCCCAGGCTTGACGAGCAGAACTACACCCGATTGGATCTATCCAAGTCCAGAACGCTGTATTCCTTGCAGGACACCGGGGAAAAGTTGTTGGTTTTTGGAACCTCTGCCAAGGGAACCTATGATTTGAGCGAATACGCAAATGTCCGCTACCGTTCCAATGACACTTATGTGGCGTCCGTCAGTGAAAACGGTACAGTTACGGTGAAGAATCCTGGTATCGCAATTGTGACCGCTACGGTGGAAAATCCCGATGGCACAAAAGCATCCGGAAATGTCATCGTCAATGTCTACAAGGATGCTATTTCGCAGGAGAATTTTAACAATTACACGGTGGCTGACCCGGTTCGCAATAACCACTTGACGGTTTCCACGGATATTGTACGAACCGGCGAACAGGCAATTGGTTATCAAATACGGCGAGAAGATTCGAATCCTGAGACCGCGCCGGATCAGGCCAAGTGGGGGATGGATATTTATAAAAGCACTGCCACTGCGCCGGTACAAGCGGCGGAGGGCTGGTTCTATGACAATGGCACGGAGGAATCCCTGGCCAGCCTGTATTTTGAATCGGTTTACTCCTTCAATAATGTAGCAGTCGGCAACACGCTTTTGATTCGTGCCGGAATTTTAGACAGCAAATCCAAGTATTATAAAGTCAGCAACAGTGCTACCGACCGCGCCAAGGTAGGGCCGGGCGGCGTCAATGTTGAAAGCGGCGGTTACACCGGAGACAACACTTTTTCAGCAACCGAGCTGGACGGAACCGGTGGTTTTCCGTTGATTCCCAGAACCAAGGGCTGGCATCAGGTGGTAGTCGTCCTGACTGGAGGGGATGATCCAGCCAATATCGGCACCGAAAACGGTACCATTACTCTGTATCTTGACGGCGTCAAGGTGTTTACCGAAAACTATGCGCCGATCTGCCTCCACGCGCTGCGCGGGGAGGGGCTTTACAGTGCCGGTTCCGCCAACAAATCCTACTATGATGATTTTGCGATTTATCGGTATTATATAGCAGACCATCCGCCAATGGTGGAAGAGATCACCGTGAAAGGCGCGGCGATGGTGGACAGCACACTAACCGCTGAGGCCAGCGTCGTTGACTTAAACGGCATTCCTCTTGCCCCGACCACCTACCAGTGGCAGCGGCTGGAGAATGAGGCCTGGGTTGCTATTACAGGTGCAGACAAGCAGACCTATACCTGCGTCGAAGGCGACCTCGGTAAGCAGCTTCGTGTGGCGGTTACCCCGCACTCCACCCAGATTGCGACACCGGGCGAAACGGCCTATTCCGAACCGACCAAGGCGGTTATCAGCAAGCGCGATCCGCCGTCCGCGAGTGGCGTCTCGATCGAGGGTGAGAATAAGGTAACCCGTCCTTTGACTCTGAAATATACCTATGTAAAGAGTGCAAACGGTGACGCCGAGGGCGCGACCGAGTTCAAATGGGAATATTCTGCCGATGGCACAGGCTGGACTGTGATCGACACGGCAGTAACCGATACCTATACGCCGACCGCCAATATGGCAGGCTATAAAGTCCGGGCGACCGTGACGCCAATCGACGTAAATGGTCTGGCAGGCACTCCGGTAGCGGTTACAACCACCTTGGCGACCGAGGTTCCGCCGCTTGAATTTTTTGTAGCGGCTGATGGTGACGACAGCAACGACGGTTCCATCAATCGGCCTTTCCGGACCATTACCAAGGCGCGTGATGTAGTTCGCACGATGAAAGAGGGTGCGACTGCACCGATTTATGTCAATATCCGTGGCGGCGTGTATCCAATGTCGCAGACCGTTAACTTTACCATTGCCGACAGTGGCACCGAGCAGGCCCCCATTGTCTACCAGGCCTATAATGGGGAAGAGGTCACCTTCACGGGAAGCCAAAAGATTGACAACAGCAGGATTACCAAGGTGACAGACAGTACGGTTTTGAACAAGGTGGTGGATACCTTCGCAAGAACCAAGTTGATGCAGATGGATCTTTCCGGACTGAATATCCCTTATTCCGAAATGGTGGAATACGGCTTCGGTTTGGAACAGAACTACCGGCCAACTGAGTTTTATGTAAATGGCAAGGCCCTTTCACTGGCGCGGTATCCCAATGACGAGCCGGGAACCGGATACCTGAGAATCGGTGAAGTGACCGCGGATCCAGATAATTATAAAGAAGCTCCGTTCACGCTGCAATACGAAGATGAAACCGACCGCACCGAGCATTGGTCGGCAGAATCGGTCAAAGACATGTGGATAACCGGATTTCTTGGCAATGACTGGGCGGGTGTGACGCATAAGGTCGCATCCCTTGACGCGAAGAAAAAAGAGGTAACTTCAGTCAAGGGTACCCCTTATATCCCTGCTTCCAACCATCGTTTTTACTTCTTCAATCTGGTGGAAGAGATCGATATGCCGGGCGAGTATTATTTGGACCGGAGCAAGGATATCCTGTACTTTTATCCGAACATGGATATGGAGGGCGCGGATGTCGAGGTGTCCGTGATGGATACGGCGATGATCAAGCTCGACAGCGCAAAGCATCTTACCTTTAAAAATCTGAACTTTGAGTTTACAAGGGCAACCCCCATCACGTCGAATGATGTAGATCATATTACCTTGGACGGTCTGACGGTAGCGCATACCTCGCAGACCGCAATGACGGTATATGGTACGAACTCCATCGTTGTTAACTGCCACGTCTATGATACCGGCAGCGGCGGCGTGACCGTAAGCGGCGGCGACAGGAAAAAGCTGATTTCCGGCAACGATGTGATTGAGAACAACCGCATCCATAGTGTAAGCCGGGTTTATAACTCTTATAAGCCTTGTATCAGCGGCGGCGGTGTCGGTCTGGTAATTCGCAACAACAAGGTTTACGACGGGCCGCATCAGTTGGTTGCTCTGTGGGGCAATGATTTCCTTCTGGAATACAATGAAATTTACAACGGTGTACTGGATGCGTCCGACATGGCGGCGGTGTATTGGGGCCGCGACCCATCGCAGCTGGGGTATACCGTAGTCAATAACTATTTCCACCACATGGGTAACCAATACGGCGGATTTGGGCAGCAAGCCGTATTCTGGGACGATGGTTCTCCCGGGCCGCTGGTAGCCGGCAATGTGTTCTATCGTGCGACGCGCACAGCGGATCAGGGCGGTCAGCCGGGCAACTGCTATCCGCTGAAAACTTACGGCGGGCAATTCTCACAGATCAGGAATAACGTGTTTGTCGATGTTCCTTCGACCTTCGGGCCGCAGCTGTGGAACAGCGCGGGCAAGCAGATCAACTGGTGGCTGTGGGTCAATGACAAGTACGAGTTGTACCAGCACGATATCTGGGCTAAGCTGAAAGAAACGGTGGATTTTGAGGCACCGGAGTGGGTAGCGCATTATAAGGATTCCCAATGGGGTTATATGTACGATCTGTTCAGCACAGCCAAACATGACGAGGTAAAGAATAAGGACGCCACGGCGGATAAGGCGGCTTTGGAGGAAACTGCGGCCAAATATGCGCCGGAGAGAACAAATGTCCTCTATGGTAATGTTGCTGTAAACGTGGCGTATAACAACAATGAGCAGGGCAAGCAATCCGCATATGGCTATGTGGATGAGCAAAAGACCTATCGTTCCGCTTCAGCAGATGGTCTCTTCAAGGATTACGGAAAAGACTTCACCCTGACCGACGAGGGAATGGCTAAGGTCAAGGCTGTGATACCGGACTTTAAAAATGTGGAATTTGATAAAATGGGACTCCGCAGCGACATTGGCGGACTGGAGCCATCTGCATCCAATGCGGTCATCAATGGCGACGCGTCGGTGGGCAGGATTGTAACGGCGAATTACCAGTATGCGGATCCGGATGGGGATCATGAGGGTGCCTCCGAGATCGTCTGGTATCTCTCCAATGCAAAGGGAGAGTTTGAAAGGATTTTGGGTAAGCAGGATAAAGAGCTAAGGATCGATTCTTCTTATATGGGAAGAAAGCTCCGTTATACCGTGACGCCGCATGACCTCAGCGGTTTGTACGGCGAGACGGTGACCTCGCAGGAAATCACTGTGGCGGGCGATGCATCCAATGTCGATAAATCAAAGCTGTGGGAAGCGATCGACAAAGCGGAGGCACTGCTGTCCACCGCCGTTGTTGGAAACGAGGACGGCCAGTACCCGCAGGAGGCAGTCGATGCCATGAAAGCGGCCATTGACAAGGCGCGTGCGGTTGCGGAGGGAACGGCGCAATACCAGTACGTTGTGGACGACGCGACTGCGGAGCTGATCAGCTTTACAGAGGATTTCCCGAATCTGCAGAACACCACACTGGAATACCAGTCGCTCAAACCGTTGCTGGCGGATACCTCCAACTGGGTTACCGCGGCGGGAGAGGATCCGACCTTTGAAAACGGCAGCCTGATCGTTCCGGAT
>CABSMD010000174.1 GCA_902478725.1 uncultured Clostridia bacterium | reverse complement strand
CTTACCATTCGCACCTTTATCCATCTTTACGATGTCGCCAGATAGTCTCTTATCCATTCAGCATTTTTGGCCTATCTTTTCGCATACTTTGTAATAAATCCGGCCAACTCGTCAATCGGCATGGGCGCGCCGATCAGGTAGCCCTGCCCTTTGAAAAAGTCAATATTCTCAAAAAACTCCATCTGCTCGGCCGTCTCGATCCCCTTGGCGCATACCGTCAGGTTGAGGGTCTGAGCCAGGTGGGAGATCCCGACGAGCAGCTTACAGGCGGTATCTGACTCCGGCACATCCTTTGCAAAGGCTTTGGCAAGTTCAATACCGTCGCAGTGCAGATATTTAAGCAAATCCAAATTGGAGTGCCCCATCCCGAAGTTTCCAAGCAGCAACTTAACCCCGAGTTCGTCGTGCACCCGGTTGAGGTTTTGGATGCCGGTATTGGTCAGCTGCTGCGCCTCGCTCAGTTCAAACTGGATCATATCCGGCGTGAGACTGCTCTGCCCAATGGCGGCCGCGATCCGGTCATAAAACTCCGGCAGATTAGCCTGAAAGCCCAGCACGTTCATCGAAAGGATAATCGGTATCCCCGTTTTTTGGGTCAGGTACTCGCCCGTTTTGAGCGCTTCGTGCAAAAACCAGTTGGAGAAAAGCTGGGTCAGTTCCTCGTCCGCCTCGATGACATCGATCACCTCGGCCGCGTGGATGCTGCCCCTGTCGGCCGTCAGCAGCATTTCTGCAAACACCTCATAGGTATTGCAGGTATTTTTGCCGAACGTCCACTTTGGCTGCCCGTAGAGCACCAACGCGTTGTCCTTGAGCAGCGCCCGGATCGTATCCCTGGAATACTTCATGGTAACACCTCCAGTTAATTATTTTGCAGCTCCCATACAGGAGAAAACATGGTTCTATCTAAAGTATAGCGCAAAATGGCTCTTCATACCAGTTATTTTTTTCCCTCCAGAAAATAGGTCGCCTCCATGTCCGCCACCGACAGCGCAAAGGCAAGCGGATACCTCTCAAACGCCGCGCCGATGCTGTTTTTATCCTCGATTCCCGAGAAACCCATGTGGTAGCGCACCGCAAAAGCCTCTTCGCGCGAGAGGCGCATGTAGCCGTTGATGATATAAACCGATTTCTCGCCATGCCCGTAGGGCAGCTTGTCGTCATAGGTATAGGACGGCACGCTGTGCCACACCCCCTGCTCATCCTTGACATTGCGGGTGCCCGGCTGGTAGCAGTTGATCTTGCATACATCGTGCAACAGCGCGACGATAGCGACCGTTTCGGGCGAAAACTCCATCCGGTAGCGCTCAGCCGTGCGCGGGCGGGAAAGGTAATCCACCAGGCAGTCATAGACATTTATGCTATGCTCCAAAAGCCCGCCCGGGTATGATCCATGAAAGCGTGCGCTGGCCGGGGCAGTAAAAAAGTCGCTCGATTTTGACATGAGGTACTCCAGCATCGCATCTGCTCCCTCACGCTTGACATTTTCCTGATATAGTTCAATAAAACGATCCTTGCAATCCATCTCGTTCCCCCTCGGTTTGTTCCTCTTTCTTACATTGTAACATAAGTTTCCGCTCTAAGGCAACCGCATTTTGGGAAAAGTTTGTCATATTTTTTCAAAAAACACTTGCAAAAGAGATTGTGGTGTGGTATAATGCTCTAACGTAGCGATTATGTCCCGGAAAAAATGCGGGGATGAAAATAGGAGGTTGCGGGGAATGAGCCTGGCAGTTAATATTGTATATATCGTGATATGTGTTGCGTTGATCGTGATCGTTTTGCTGCAGTCGGGCAGGCAGGCCGGATTGTCCGGCAGTATCGCCGGCGGTGCGGAGACCTTTTTCGGCAAGAACAAGGGCAGGACGATAGATGCGATTTTGGGGAAATGGACAAGCGCTTGCGCCATCTTGTTTATGGTGCTCGCCATCGTGCTCCATTTTGTAAAATAGGTATTGAAACCGACAAGGCCACGCATACTATAAGTAGCGTGGCTTTTTTATTTGTATGGTATGGAAAAGGAGAATTATGACAAGAAAACAAAAGATCGTAGGATTTATGAATGAAAAGAGCTATGTCCCGATGACGCTGGAGGATTTGGCGGCGGTGCTGGAGGTGCCGCGCGGGGACGTGGGCAAGCTTGAAGCGTTGCTTGACGAGCTGATCGGGGAAGGGCTGGTCGTGCAGACAAAAAAGAAACGGTACGCGATCATCGAACGGCTGGGCCTGGTGCGCGGCCTGTTTCAGGGAAACGAGCGCGGCTTTGGCTTCGTGCTGACCGAGGCGGATCAGGCGGATGTGTTCATCCCCGCCGACAGCACCCACGGCGCGTTAAACGGCGACATGGTGCTGGCCAAGATCGTAAAAGCCGATTCCGGCGGAAAGCGGCGGGAAGGCGAGATCACAAAAATAACCGAGCGCGCCAACCAGACGGTGGTGGGGCTGTTCGAAAAATCACGAAACCACGGCTTTGTAGTGCCGGACGACAAGCGGATCGCAAAGGATATCTATATCCCCAAGGAGGACTGCTTAAACGCCCGTGACGGGCAAAAAGTGGTTGCGCTGGTTACCGAGTTTCCTGAGACGCGGCGTAACCCGGAAGGGCGGATCGTCGAGGTGCTGGGGTATCCAAGCGAGAACGACACCGTGATTCGTTCCGTGCTGCGCCAATACCATATCCGCGACACCTTTGACGAGGGCGTATTGGGCGAAGCAGAACGGATCCCCTCTGTGATCTCCGAACAGGAGACCGAGGGACGGATGGATTTTCGCGGCGAATGCGTCATTACGATCGACGGGGAGGACGCAAAGGATCTGGACGACGCCATCTCCCTGCAAAAGCTGGAGGGCGGGCATTACCGCCTCGGCGTACACATTGCCGACGTGAGCCATTACGTAAAGCAGAACGGCAAGATCGACAAAGAGGCGTATGAGCGCGGCACCAGCGTCTATCTGGTGGACCGCGTGGTGCCGATGCTGCCGGAGCGTTTATCCAACGGGATTTGCAGCCTGCACCCGCACGAAGATCGTCTCACCGTGTCGGCGGTCATGGAGGTGGACAAGGGCGGCAAGGTCGTAGACTATAAAATCGGACGTTCGGTCATCCGTTCCAGCGAACGGATGACCTATCAGGCGGTGACCGAGGTATTGGAACAGTCCAATCCGGAGACCTGCCAAAAATACGCGTCTCTGCGCGGGTTGTTTGAAGACATGCGTGAGCTGGCGCTGGTTCTGCGCCGCAAGCGGACCGCGCGCGGCAGTCTCGATTTTGATTTTCCCGAGGCCAAGATCAAGTTGGATGAGGACGGAAAACCCTTGAGCATCGAAAAGTACGAAACAACGATATCCAACCAGATTATTGAGGAATTCATGCTGCTGGCCAACGAGACGGTCGCGGAGCATGTGTTCTGGATGGGAAAACCCTGTATGTATCGGGTGCACGAGAAGCCGGATGCTGCCAAAATTGAGACCTTTGCCAAAATCGCGCACAACCTTGGCTATCCGATTAAGGCCTCGACGGAGCTGCATCCAAAAACCCTGCAAAAGGTATTGGAAAAATGCAAAGGCAAGAAGGAAGAAAAGGTGCTTTCCACCATGATGCTCCGTTCCTTGATGAAAGCGGAGTACAGCCCGGAAAATTTAGGGCATTTTGGGTTGAGCGCAAAGTATTACTGCCACTTCACTTCCCCCATCCGCCGCTATCCGGATTTGACGGTGCACCGCATCGTAAAGGAGCTGGAACGTGCCGGTATGGACGGTAACCGCGAGTCGTTCTGGGCGGAGTATGTCAAAAAGGCGGCTGTCCAGTGCAGCGAAACCGAGCGTGCAGCGGAGAGCGCCGAACGGGATGTGGACGACATCAAAAAGGTGGAGTACATGCATCAATTCATCGGCGAGACCTTCACAGGTGTGGTATCCGGCGTGACCTCGTTTGGGTTCTTTGTGGAACTGGATAATACGGTGGAAGGACTGGTGCGCGTCACGTCGCTGGACGACGATTATTATATCTTTCATGAGGATCAGATGATGCTGCTTGGGGAGCACACCCACAAGATGTACCGCATCGGCGACGAGGTGACCGTGCGGCTGGTGGACGCCAAGCCTGAGGTGCGCCAGATCGATTTTATTGTTGAGTGAGGGAAAAGCCATGGAGAAAAAAACAGTGGTTCAAAACAAAAAAGCACGGCACGATTATTTCATCCTAGAAACACTGGAGGCCGGCATTGAGCTCTGCGGCACCGAGGTCAAATCGCTTCGGGCGGGCAAGGCCAATTTAAAGGATTCGTATGTCGATATCAAAAACGGCGAGGCTTACCTCACCGGGATGCACATAAGCCCCTATGAAAAGGGGAATCTATTCAACCGTGATCCGCTTCGGCCGCGCCGGCTGTTGCTGCATAAGCGGGAGATCAACAAGCTGTTCGGGCAGATCAAGCAGGATGGTTATACGATCGTGCCGCTGAGCCTGTATTTCAGCGGCCCGCGGATCAAGGTGGAGGTTGCCGTGGTCAAAGGAAAAAAGACGTATGACAAACGCGATACTACCGCCCGGCGTGAGGCGGACAGAAGGATTCAGAGGACCCTGCGCGAGCGCAATGCATAAGGCGGCATGCAATTTTGTAAAAAAATTACACTTGCGCAGGGATAGAAAACTGTGCTATACTAACAGAGCGATATTCAAAATAAATACAGATATGGGGGCGTAAGGGTTTCGACGGGGATAGTGAAGCATGATAAGCGGGTAGTGGTCCGGAGCCACTTTAAAATCCGGAATTTAAAATTAAACGCTAACGAAAATAATTTAGTAGCAGCGTAATGCTGCTTGCCGCCTCAAATCAGGCGGCCGTCCGGCCCGCGTTGACCGCGGCTCGGGTTTGGGCGTAATCTAAGCGGTGAACGTGACCCGGGTAAGCTTTGCCCCGGGCATGACAAATGAAGCTACCAATGGCGGCAGGATGCAGGGAAACTGCCGCCGGCGGGAATCTTAATTCTCTGCTGCACCCGGAGAAAGTCATGTGGAAGTATTTTCGGACAGGGGTTCAACTCCCCTCGCCTCCACCAATTTAATCACTGGTCGAACCCCGGAGCAATTCGACGAGCGAATCACTAGCTCCACCAAATTGAACAGCTAGTGCTAAATACAAACATTGAGTAATTTAGGTATTATATCTTTTATAAACTAAGAAATTATCTCTATTGAATATGAGGGACAAGGCGATATAATGTGAAAGATTATTACAAAAAAATAGATAAATCATTTTTTAATTATGGTATTACGATCCCTAAAGATTACATACAATATTTTACATACGGAAATTCAGTAGAATTGGGTACAAGTCGTAATATTACGATAGTATGGAAGAAAAAAGCGTACAATGCACGTCTATCTCATGTAGACAGAAAAGCGGGAGATGTGCATCAGATTAGGTGGGATAATAATAAAGAGCTTTTGTCTTCTTTAAAACAAGAATTTATACAAAGTTATTTTGCAATTGAAAGTCAGAACTTTGCGGCAAAGAAGCAAAAAAAATATTATATAACAAATCTTTTGGGTGGTTCTCAAGAAGTAATTATATTTAAGCCTCTTAGCATTGACACGATTGAGCTAGAAACATTTATTAAAATTGAGACTCCTTATGATAATACATTCAGAAGATTAGTAGAAGAAAATGTCTTTGGTTGGC
>CABSMD010000173.1 GCA_902478725.1 uncultured Clostridia bacterium | reverse complement strand
CCATTGACCATACCGACCTTCCTTTGGGATTTGGTATGTCGCTCGCGCAGAACGTGGACGCAATGGAGTACTTTTCCTCCCTGGACGACGAAACCAAACAGAGTGTCCTTGCGCACACCCATGCGATCACATCGAAATCGGAGATGCAGCAATATGTTGCCTCTCTCGGAAGACATGAGCTTAGCTGAACAACCCCCCTTTTTTGATTGCGCACAGGCGGATTTGCCTGTGCGCAATTTTGTTGTTTGCCTAAAGCTCTATTTTTTTGGTCGCAATCTTTTTTTGAAAATAAGCGTCGTGCTCCACGAACAGGAGGGTAGGGCGGTATTCCATAATCAACTGTTCAATCTGCATTCGTGAAAAAACGTCGATGTAGTTGAGAGGCTCGTCCCAGACATAAAGGTGCGCCTGTTCGCAGAGGCTCCTGGCGAGTAGCACCTTCTTTTTTTGACCCTCGCTGTAGTCCTCCATATTTTTTTCAAATTGCTCCCGTGAGAAGTCCAGCTTGCGCAGGATTGCTTTAAACAGGCTCTCGTCGATCCCCGACGCTTGAGAAAGCTCCTTTAAGCTGCCGGTAAGGAAGGAGGTGTCCTGCGGGATATAGGATAGCTTCAGGTTGCTGCCGCGGCGGAGCGTCCCGTCGTACGGAATAGATTCCCCAAGCAGAAGACGAATCAGGCTGGTCTTGCCGGAGCCGTTTTTTCCCGAAAGCGCAATCCGATCCTGGGGTTCGATCACAAATGACAATTCCGAAAACAGAGGCTGGCCTCCATAAGAGATGGATAAACCGGCCGCCTCGGCCAAAAACCGTTTGGGGTAGTCGATTGGATGGAGCTTTAATTCTTCTGCCGTTTCAATGTTTTTCAGCAGCGACCTTTTTTCTTCCACCGCCCTTTGCCGGCGCTGCTCCACCGACTTGGCCCGCTGCATCATCTTGGCGGATTTGTGCCCGATGTAGCCCTTGTCGAACCCGCCGGTCTTGGAGGCCTCGATCTGATCTGACCAGCCTGCGGTGCGCCGCGCCGCCGTACCCAGCTTGTCGATCTCGGATTTTAGGTGTCTGTTTCTGGCCTGCTCAAACTCGTCCTGCTGCTGCTTGTTCCGCATCCAGGAGGAAAAGTTGCCCTTTTGCAGCTCGATGTTGGTACGGTTGATGGACAGGGTATGGTCGGTGACTGCGTCGAGCAGGGCGCGGTCGTGGGATACCAGGATAAAACCCGACTTTGACGCCAGATACGCCGCGATTGCGTCCCGTCCCTCAGAATCCAGATGGTTGGTCGGCTCGTCCAGCAGCAGAAAGTTGTTTTTCTTTAAAAACAGCGCGGCGAGCTGTACCTTAACCTTCTCACCTCCGCTCAAGGTTGCAAACGGCTGTTCCAGTATCGCGGGGGAGACGCGCAGCTTGCCCAGTTCCTTTTCCATCTGCTGCTCGATGGTATAGCCGTCATGGGCCTGGTAGTTTTCCAACGCCTGCGCATACCTGTCAAGGTCGGTCTGCATATACTGTTCCATTTCGGCTTCCCATTGTTCAAACGGCGCGATCGTCCGCTTCATAGCGCGTCGGGTTTCCTCCTCCGATGCGCCGGCCGGGAAGGGAAAGTAATCAAACGTGACCGACGCGGTTATCGACCCGTTGTAAGAATACCGGCCGGCGAGCAGGTATAAAAAGGTGCTCTTGCCCCGGCCGTTTCGTCCGGTCAGGCCGAGCCGCCAGTCAGTATCCAGTTGCAATATGACGTTTTCAAAGATGTTTTCTCCATATGAATCATAGCGGAAACTCAGGTTCTGGATGTTAATCATAGACAACCGCGCCGCCCCCTTTCATGGATAATTTATAATTTTACCACAGTTTATCAAAATACTCAATAAAAATGATACCGGGCTATTGACAAACCGGTTTGCGGGTGGTATATTGTGCGGGAAATGAAAACCCACTTTGTAGGAATTTCAAAAAAAGGAGTATTCTTTATCATGCGAAACGTACCGATCAACGAGGCGGAAACCATCTTTGAACCGTTTTGGGACGGCGGCGAGTCGTATCCCTGCCCGGAGAAGTACAGCGTCCTGAAAAACTACCGTATCACCTACGCGCCCGATGCCATCGCGCGGATCACACCGTCATGGTTCGGGGCTCGTATCGATATCCAAAAGGGCGGTTCGGATGGGTTTGACGCGGTGATGGAGCGCGATTGTGAGCTTAGCATTGAGGGCTATGACATCTTCCGGATCTTTGCCAGCCTGCCTGAGAATATGCAGGTGACGATTACCTGCCGGATCGATGGCGAGGATACGGTGGTGTTAGAGCGTACCGGCGCCGGGATCACCTGCGAAATGGAAAATTCCCTGCGGGGGAGTCAGATCAGCCGTATCTCGGTTGGCGTCCGTCTGACCGGCGGCAAGGGTGCTACAGGCTCCCTGTATTGGTTCGGTCTGTCAAACGCGGCCAAACAACAAGAGATGGAGGCAAAGAAAAGCCCTTATACGCCGGACTGGGAGGGCTGCTTTGCCGATACCTTCACGGTAGAGCCGCGGATTGGTATCTTTATGGATAAAAACGAACTGGAAATGTTGCGTGAAAAGGTCAAAACACCGCCGTTTGACCGGTTGCTTGCCCAGCTGCGCGAAAAGGCGGAGGAGTATATGACCTGGGAGCCGGAGCAGGAGATCGGAACCTATTTGGCGATTCATGCCCGGCGGTTTGAACGGGATCGGGATATGAAAAAAAAGTATGTCCTCTCCAGCGCGATGCAGACATTAGCGGTGGTCGGTATTTTGGATCGTAACGAGGAGATGCTTCGCATGGCCTGCCGTTGCGCGCTGTCGGCCGCGCACCACACCTATTGGTGTGAGAGCATTATGGGTGTGTTCCCGGGGGCGACTTGGCACCACCGTTCGTTTACCGAGGAGGCGGTCTGTACGGCCTGCGCTACGGTGCTTGATCTGGCGGGCAATCTTCTGACCTGGCACGGGCGCAATATCATCTATGACGCGATCATAATGAAGGGGCTGCCACGCATAGAGGGTGACTTTAAGCGGATGGATTACCTGCATGAAATGAACCAGGGCATCGTGTTCAGCAACGGCCGGATCACCGCCCTGCTGGCGCTGGTGCATGAATACCCGCGCTACAAAAGCTGGCTGGAGGAGGCGGAAAGGGAGTGCTTTGCGGCGGTGGAACGCTATATGACCGGGGACGGCGGGACAACCGAGGGGCCGGGGTATTGGAACTATACCTTTATGCATGTTATTTCTGTCTGCTATATGCTGGCGCGTTACCATAAGCAGGCTCTGGCTGATTACGTCCCCGAGACAGTGCGCCGGACGGGGCGGTATGGTCTTGCCATGCTGTCCACCCTGGGGGACGGTACCAGCCGTCTGCCGGTGAACGATGCCGCGCTTGGGCCGTATACCAACATCATTCCAGCCTTTTACGCGATGCTGGGGGACGATCCAAAATGGATGGAGGTTTACCAGAAGGTGGGTAGGAATGTTGGCGCGGAGTTTCCTGTCATCTATCTGATGATCGCGCCCATGTTGCAAGCTTGTGAAAAGGAGAGCGTTGCTTCTCCTGCCTTTTACAATCTGACGGAAATTGGGCAGGTAGGCTATATATCGCGGACAGAGGATGTTGGCCTGGTCAATATGCACCTGCTAAGCGGGCCGGTAATCTTTTCTCACTGCCATAGCGACAAGGGCTCGTTTATCCTGGAAGCGGCGGATGAAATGCTCGCGGTGGACCGTGGCTCCGGCGATTATGCCACCCCCGCCTCCAACACCAGCGCCGCCGGTATGCATAACCTGTTCATGCCCCAGTCGGACGGTTTTTTCTATGATCAGTTAAAGGTCAACGGCGGCATTGTGACCGAATCGCGTCTGGAGGACGGGATATTGCTTTACACCACTGACAATAAGAATGCATGGCAGGAAGGGCTTTACCGCCGGAACTACCGCCGTGTCTTCTCGCCCGATCCGCACTTGTATATCATTAATGACGATGTGGAATACGCCGGAGAGTTGGCTTCCGCTTTCCTGATCAACAGTTACGCGGCCATTGAGGAGAAGAATGGGTGTTGGGCTGTAGAAGGCGAACGCGCGCAGATTTGCGTGACCCCTTATTTGTGGACGCCGCAGGACGTCTATGCCGGGCCGGACGGTACGGACGGCAAAGGCAGGCCGATGAACCAGCTGAGGCTGTATACCGCAAAAAGAGGCGGACACAACCTGTTCACCATACTTGCGCTTGCCAAAGCCGGACAGCAATCCTCCCTTTCGATTTCGGACGAAAAACTCCTTTGGAAAGACAAGGAGCTCACATGTACCCCCACAAAGGACGGCTGTGTCATCCAATACGGCGGACAAACGTACACCGCAAAGGGCGGCACGTGGGAAAAAAATTAAAAAAGCTGTAAAAAAGCTTTGATAATTAATAGAAGGTCTGATATAATAGAAGCAACTTTGGTTGCTTCTATTATTTTTTTATCTGGAAATGTAAGCAGTTTCATTTTTGATTGGAAAGGGTGAGTTTTGTTTGAAACGATTTATGGACGACAACTTTATGCTGAACAATGAAACAGCCGTCCATCTGTTTCATGCGTATGCAAAAGAGATGCCGATCTTTGACTACCATTGTCATTTGAGCCCAGAGGAAATCTATGAAAACCGGAAGTTCAAAAATGTGACCGAGGTGTTTTTGGGCGGCGACCATTACAAATGGCGCGCCATGCGCGGCAATGGGGTGGATGAGGCATACATAACCGGGGACAAAAGCGATTATGAAAAGTTCCAGGCCTGGGCCGCGACGGTCCCGTACCTGATTGGCAATCCCCTGTATCATTGGACACATCTGGAGCTGAAGCGGTTCTTCGGGGTGGAGGAGCAGCTGAGTCCCAAAACGGCGGATCAGATTTGGGAAAAATGCAACCGGCTTCTAAGTGGCGAGGGATACCGTCCGCGCGACTTTATCCAAAAGTCGAATGTGAAGCTGATCGGTACGACGGATGACCCGACATCGGATCTGAATTATCATCAAAAAATCAGAGGATTGGAAAATTTTAACACTGTCATTGTGCCCGCTTTCCGGCCGGATAAAGCGGTGGAACTGCAAAAGGACGGTTTTGCCGAATACATCGGGCAGCTGTCCACGGCGGCGGGGAAAGAGATAACGAGCTTTGCGCAGTTGATCTCTGTGCTGGAGGAGAGGATCGCCTACTTTCACAAAAATGGCTGCCGGATCGCGGATCACGGTCTGGAGGGCATACCCTATGGGGAAGCGACTGCGGGCCAATTGGAGGACATCTTTGTCCGCGCTCTCTCCGGCAAGGCTGTGAGCGCGGCGGAGGCGGAGGCCTATAAGACCGCCGTAATCCGTGCCTGTGCCAAACGCTACGCGGCGCTGGGCTGGACGATGCAGCTTCATTCCGGTGCGCTGCGTAATAACAATACGCGGATGTTTGCGCGATTGGGGCCGGATACCGGCTTCGATTCGATCAATGACCTTTCGATCGCAGAGCCGCTGTCCCGCCTGCTGGATTCACTGGAACGGGAGGACAGCCTGCCCAAAACGATTCTATATACCTTAAATCCTAAGGACAACTATGTGCTCGGTACCATGCTTGGCAACTTCCAAAGCAGCGAGGTACCCTGCAAGATCCAGTTTGGCTCGGGCTGGTGGTTCAACGACCAGCGCGACGGCATGGAAGAGCAGATGAAAACGTTTGCCAACCTGCGCGTACTCAGC
>CABSMD010000172.1 GCA_902478725.1 uncultured Clostridia bacterium | reverse complement strand
GGAAGAATTAAAGAATAAAAAAATACTGCTTGTGGATGACGAATAACAACTGCTTTCCCTGCTGGAAAATGTGTTGTTTAAAGAGGGCTTTTATCATATTTATACAGCAAAATGCTGTAAAGAAGCGTTGGAAATTGCACAGGTACAAAATATTGCACTCTTTATACTGGATATCAACCTGCCGGACGGAAACGGCTTTGCACTGTTTGAGGATATTAGAAAAACCTCCCCTGCCCCAGCGATCTTTTTGACCGCGCGGGGCGAATCAGAAGACAAGCTGCAGGGCTTGGAACTGGGCGCGGATGATTATATCGTCAAACCCTTTTTAACAAAGGAATTTGTTTTACGTGTGCTTGCTATCTTAAAAAGAACCTATCACTCGCTGCAAGATGAGGTAACCTCCTTTGCCCTGACAGATCGGACTGTTGATTTTGAAACCGCGTCCGTTTGCGCCGGCCGAAAGGAAATTCCTCTGACGGCAAAAGAATTCATTTTGCTTAAAAAGCTGTATGAAAATAAAAACCGCATCGTTACAAACGATGCGTTATGTCTGGCCGCGTGGGGGGACGAGTATTATGGCTATGAAAACACTCTGATGGTGCATATCCGGCGCCTGCGGGAAAAACTCGAACAGGAGCCCTCAAGGCCACGGCATTTGATAACGGTGAAAGGGCTTGGCTACAAGCTGGTGATTTCGGATGAATAAAACCATACTCAAAATTTTAACCTGTTTTATCTTCAGCGCGGTTTTGATTACCATGATCCTTTTGATTATCAACTTTGTGGCGTTTGCCATTACCATGAGTGACAGCGAAAATCTTTATGAGAAATCTCCCAATAAAATTCTGGACGATGTATCCGGGGCGCTCACCAAAACAGAGACCGGTTTTGCATTAGAAAACAATCTCCTCATCCCACAGAATACATGGTGTATCCTGATCGACGCAAAGGGTGATGTTGTTTGGAGCCAGAATAGGCCGGAGGATATCCCTTCGCATTATAGCATAAACGACATAGCGGTCATGGCCAAATGGTACTTGAATGATTATCCAGTTTACATGCGCACAATAGAGGATGGCTTGCTGGTGTTCGGATACCCCCAAAAATCGGTCGGCAAATATAGTGTGGTCTATTCTATGAACTGGTTTCGTACCCTCCCGCAGCGGATTTCTATCGTGCTTCTGATTAATATCTGCCTTGCCTCCATCCTTGCTCTTTTGGTAGGTTTGGGGCTGTACCGTAATCTGAAAGCCTTACTTCGTGGCATTCAGGAATTGCGTTTGGAAAGACCGGTACGGCTAAGGGAAAAAGGACTGTTCAAAGAATTGGCAAAAAACATCAACAGGACATCGGATACGATGGAACGAAAGAATGCTCTTTTGAAAACGCGGGACAGCGCCCGATCCAACTGGATTGCCGGCATATCTCACGATATTCGCACACCGCTTTCTATCATAGTGGGATACGCTGAGGAACTTGGCGACAGCGCAAATCTATCCGGAGAAGATAAGAAAAAAACAGGAATTATTACTGCACAAAGCTTAAAAATAAAGAAACTGGTAGACGATTTAAACCTGATTTCCTCGCTGGAATACGACATGCAGCCATCCAAAAAGAAAAGCATAAAAATATGCAGCTTACTGCGCCACGCGGTGTCCGATCTGTTAAATAGCGGAGTACCTAAAAGCGTTTCAATTGATCTTGACCTGCGGTGCGAAAAAGCTGTGATTATTGGTGATGAAGCGTTATTGGAGCGTGCTGTTTTTAATCTTCTGAACAACAGCATCCTTCACAATAAAGAGGGCTGCAAAATCAAAATAATACAAGACTACGACAAAGTTGCAGGCCGCGTCCTTTTGGAGCTTTCTGATAATGGCCGTGGTGTAGACGAAGAGATTTTAGAGCGAATGGATGAGCTGCCGAAATCGGCACATGGCTTGGGCCTGCCGATGGCATACCGGATCGTAGCGGTACACGGCGGCAGCTTTTCAGCTAAAAACGATCATGGCTTTCATGTCCGAATCGAACTGCCATGCGATTGTTAGACTATTCGGTGAAATAAGTAAAACGGGCGCCTGTCAACCGACGCCCGTTTCTATTTGAATCCCATCTGTAAAATCCTTTGGTATGATATAGTTGATAGTATGAAAAACAAGCTTTGTTAACGCTGCATGGCGAAGTACCAGTTCTTTGTTAATGATACAGCCTTTGCCCGGCTTTATGGTGATACCACCCTGCGGATCGAAGCATGCCTTTGCATAGATAACGGTTTCGTTGCAGCGGGTTGAAACCGACCCATCCGGCTCAATAATTAGAGAACTCACGACCTGCTCTGGCGCATCTGCCAATTGAAACCCTTCCAACGAATCATGAAACATATGATATACCGAAGCGGCACAAACAGCGCAGACTGCCCATTCAATATCCTTCATTCGCCTCACCACCCCATCCGCTTTTATTCAGCCCTACCCCCACAATTTGGACAATAATGTGAACCGGATGCAATTTTTTGCCCGCAATGGGGACAAATCTTCTGTCTTTTGATTCGGATGATATTTTCCTGCAAACGTTCGACCTCTTCGTGATCCCGGTCGATCTGATCGCATAGAGAGGTTATCTCCTCCGACAAATCGGTGTCATTGCGCCGCGCGTCGTATACGATCTGTCCAATCCTTTGCAGCTTGGTATCGATCGATTCCTCCAGATCGCTGATGGCAAAGTTCATCCGTGTACACTCGACAAATTCGTTCGATTTTTTGACGGCGGTCTTTGTTGTTTTGGTGATTCCTTCCTTTAGCTCATTGATAATATCCATGGCTCTTCTCCTCCTTTCCTATAAATTCCCGCAACAAAGAATTCTGCGGGATCAACCCGGCGTCGATTTGCTCAAAGCCTTCTAAAATTCCAACCAGCTTATCCATAACCGCCTGAAATTCTGCATTGGACTCACCCGCCTTGAAAATCGGACCCGCAAAGCTTTTCATCACACAGGGTTCATATAAAAAGACAGAATTGATATAAATATCCGCATATTTTTTTACCGGAAGGATGTTGCGTTGTTCCCCGGCCAAGACGCTCTCCCAAAGCTCAAAGGTACGTTCCGGCGGACAGGCGCGGAAAAAATAATCTCTTACCATACGGCGCAAAAACCGGATATCGTATTCCGTAAGAAGTACCGTATCCCCATCCGCCCTTTCACGGCAGGCATTCTCTACACTGATATATACACGCAGAGGGTGCAGATCGGGAACCTTTTCAAGAATACTGTTGTCAAACGCATGTAACCCCTCCAGAATAACGATACGGTTTTGATTGCCCTCCACCAGACGGGCAAACTCTTCCCGCTTTCCCGTAGCAAAATTATAGACTGGGGTGCGCACCGTTTTTCCGCTTGCAATATCCAGCAGATTTTTGGCCAGTAACGTAACATCGATGATATCTATGCTTTCAAAGTCGTACTTCCCATCCTTATTTTTCCGAATCTCGGATTTGTTAATAAAATAATCGTCCAAAGACATGGTAGTAGGCAGATATCCCCTGTCCTCCAGCCGCTTAGAAAGCATGGAAGCAAAGGTAGTCTTACCGGAGGAGGAAGGTCCGGCAACGCATACCACCCTGTGATGTTCTTCTATGACGGACAGAAGAACATCGTCCATCTGGCGGTTGAAGCACGATTCGCATTCCTGTACAAAAGCTTTCGGGTCACTTTTTACCTGGCTGTTGATATATTCGCGGTTAAATTTTTTTATCATCCATTCCTCCCTCTGTTAAATTGAAATCTTTGTGATACAGGTCTTTTATTGGATCAGACTATAAATTTTCTGCTTGCGTTCTATCATCTCGTCAATCCGGCTGATATATTCTGTCGGCTCTTTTACATTAAAAATTCTTTCGATATCGTCAGGTAAAACAATTTTTGTCGAGCCGCCTGCCCCTAACGACAGGATGGATTGAACCTCCTCCATGATATAGACATTGTACAGGCAGGCGCAGCCGGGTTTGGCATAGCCGGTATTTTCGTAACCGCCGAGAATATTTTTTTGGCGGTACAGGTAATATGGAATATAACCCACATCGCCCAAACATTCTGAGGCAAAACGGATCATTTGTCCTACCACTTCACCGGCGGTTATTTGATATCGGCTGGTGTTCTGGTTCAACTCCGACGCCCGTTTGAGAGACATGGTGTGTACCGTAATGCTTTCAGGATCAAGGGATGTAAGGATTTGCAGAGTATTGCAAAAACTCTCATAGGTCTCTCCCGGCAGACCTGCGATTACATCCATATTAATATGCTGAAAACCCAGCCGGCGTGCAAGCGAATAGGCAGACAGAATATCCTGCGGCGTGTGCCGCCTCCCTATTTTATCCAATACGCTCTGATTCATACTCTGCGGGTTTAGACTAATTCGGGTTACACCATATCGTTTGAGTACCTGTAGCTTTTCCTCTGTTATGGTATCCGGCCGCCCCGCTTCCACACTGAACTCTTTTAACTCGGACAGGTCAAAGGATTCCTGCAAAGACCGCATCAAACGCTCCAGCTGCTTTGGCGGCAGGGTGGTCGGTGTACCACCTCCGACATAGAGCGTCTCTACGCGCCTTTTCATATTTTTGACCAGTTCAGCAGAAGCGGTTATCTCTTTGAGCAAACAATCCATATAGGGTTCAAGCAACTGTTCGCATTTATCGACCGAAAAGGACACAAAGGAGCAATAGGCACAGCGGGAGGGACAAAACGGTATGCCGACATAAATGCTGATCCCGTCATCATAGGCCTGCTCAATCAGCCTTAGTTCCAGCTGTGCGATGGACACGGCCAGCGCGCTCCGCTTAGAATCCGCCCCAATCTCCTGTTCAAATATTCGTATCACTTCCTGATCAGTAGCCCCCGATTGTAAGAGATTTCGGGCGATCTTCACCGGACGCACACCGGTCAGCTTTCCCCACGGCGCATTAATACTCATCTCTGAGTTCTTCCCCGGCATAGGGATTGTATCGTTTTTCATGCCCAATGGTCGTCTCCTCCCCATGTCCACAGAATACGCGCGTATCATCCGGCAAAGCAAACAGCTTTTGGCGGATTGAAGAAATGATCGTTCTCAGATCCCCGCCGGGCAGGTCACACCGGCCGACGTTATCCCGAAACAGGGTGTCGCCGCAAAACAGATTTTGGCCAGCATACAGGCTGATGCCTCCCTTTGTATGTCCCGGGGTGTGCAGCACCAGAAAATCAAGCGAATCCAAATGGATATGGTCTCCGTCCTCCAGGAAACGGTCTATCTTTGATGCAGGAGGCTTGATTCGGCCAAAAACGGAGGGGACGTGCCGCAATCCATCCTCATCCTCCCGATGCATCAGCACCTTGGCATGAGTCTTCGCTTGAAGCGGGTCCAAAGCGAGAAAATGGTCGTAATGCGCATGTGTCAAGGTGATATACTTTACACTTAATTTTTCAGTATTAATGACATCCAGTATGCGTTCAGCGTCCGCGCCAGGGTCAATTACCATGGCATTACGTGTAGCAGGATCGGCAACGAGATAACAATTTGTCTCAATTGGTCCCACCACTATCTTTTTGATCAGCAAGGGAATCACTCCTTTTGGTTACATTATGCATAGTAAAAAAGTGTTTTTATCCAATTACCTCCCTGATACGCTCTATCTGCTTTTCATGCAGGTGAAAGGAGGCATAGATTTCTTCCTGAAGCAGTGGTATCGATTTAGAATCCCCATCAATTATTTTATCA
>CABSMD010000171.1 GCA_902478725.1 uncultured Clostridia bacterium | reverse complement strand
ATGCAGAACACGGCCAAACTTCTAAATAACATGTCCGCCTCACAAAATGAGATCGATACGGCAAAACAGGAACTTTTGGACTTGGTAGAGGAAATAGAAGAAAACACGCTGGATGTTTACCGTGATGTCACGCTTGTCGAGCCAGTCTCCTATTATAAAGACGCTGCAAAAATTACTTCCTTGCAAGAGGGGGAGATAACGGTAAAAGGAAAGCTGGGGAACGCGGGTCATAAACCTGCCGATGTCATGGTAATAACGGCAGAATACGAGAATATCGGATCGTCTAAAATGATGATGCGAGTATTGGTAAAACGGGTCAGGCTCGCCCCAGATGCTGTCGTTGAATTCGATAACACAATCCATATCGGCCAAACAGCCAACCGGGAGATTCGGACTTTCGTGATGACCGACGGCTTAGAAGCCATTGGCAATGTTGCAACACTTCCTGGAACATCGTAAAGACCAGAAAAATGAGTAATGAAAAGCATTAATTCGAGGGAATATTTTTGTGTATTCCATTCTTCCATCTCCTTAAAAGTCGCAGACAGTCAAGATTGCTGTCTGCGACTTTCTTATTTTTGCTTGATATTGAAGAATAAATCGTTCGTGCCTTGCTGCAACATTGCAATCCGTTGAAACAGAACGAGAAAGGCGTTATATTACCATTAAGAGTGTAAAAAATTGGATGCTTTTCGCACTCTCTTTAATGCCGCCTATTTATAGGTCTATTTTCAGCTCAATCGGGCAATGGTCGCTTCCCATAACCCGGTCGTAAATGCTACTGTCCTCAATGCATCCGCGCAGTTTTTCAGATACCAGAAAATAATCGATCCGCCATCCGGCGTTGTTTTCCCGCGCGTGGAACAAATAGGACCACCAGGTATAGGCTCCAGTTTTCTCTGGATAGAGCATACGGAACGTATCCACAAATCCACTGTCTAACAATTGGCTCATTTTTTCGCGCTCCTGCGGCGTGAAGCCGGCGTTTTTTTGATTGGTTTTGGGATTTTTCAGGTCGATCTCCCGGTGTGCCACATTCATATCGCCACAGATGATAACCGGCTTTTCACGGTCCAGTCCGGTAACATATGTCCGGAAATCGTCCTCCCATTGCATACGGTAATCCAGCCGTTCCAGCTCCCGTTTGGCATTGGGGACATACACATTGACCAGTTGAAACGCCGGGAATTCCAACGTGATGACCCGCCCTTCCCCTTCGTGTTCCGGCATTCCGATTCCATATGAAACCGCAAGCGGCTCTACTTTTGAAAAAACAGCCGTACCGGAATAGCCCTTCTTTTCGGCACTGTTCCAATATTGCAGGCCATCTATGGCGCCTTCGAACTGATCCTGCTGCATTTTTGTTTCCTGGATACAAAATACATCAGCATCCACATCACGATAAAAATCGAAAAAGCCCTTTTTGATACAGGCGCGCAATCCATTGACATTCCATGAAACCAACTTCATAGGAACCACCTTCCTTTTTTTATTATTGTACCCTTTCCACAGGAAAAATGCAAGATGCTGAGTTATATTCCTGCATAAATAATATTGACAAAAGGATGAAAAATCGATATGATGATAGTATCATAATGAGGGGAAGGATGTAAAAGTATGAACAATTCTACAAAAAACCAAACCAAAAACCTGGTCCTGACCGCGCTGTTTGCCGCCATCACGTTTGTGGCTACTGCATATATTATGCATATTCCGACACATACCGGCTACATTCATATTGGCGACGCATTTATCTACCTGGGCGCTTCCTTTCTGCCCACTCCCTACGCCATGGCAGCGGGCGCGCTTGGGGCGGCCTTGTCCGATGGGCTGACCGGTTATGCAATTTGGATCATTCCGTCTGTTATTATAAAGGGACTGACCGCGTTTTTATTTACTTCAAAGGCATCTACCATCCTGTGTAAGAGGAATTATTTTGCCCTGCTTGGTGCAATTCTATTATGCGCCGGCGGTTATTATATCGCCGATGTTATCATGACCCAAAGCTTTGCCGGGCCGTTGCCGTCCATCCTGACCAACCTTCTTCAGGCCGGTGTCAGTGTTGTAATTTATATCGTCGTTGGATTTTTATTGGATAAGATGGATTTCAAACGGCGGATCGTCAATCAATAATAAAACTGGCTGTGCGGGCCGCCGCTATAGAAGGGGAGGGGAAATATGGAAAAGATAGTATTGGACACAGATATCGGAAGCGATATAGACGATGCGCTCTGTCTGGCGTATCTTCTGGCACAGCCGGAATGTAATTTGTTGGGGATTACCACGGTAAGCGGCGAGCCGGAAAAGCGTGCGATGCTGGCAGATGTTATTTGCAAACATACGGGCCGCGCAGTGCCGATTTATCCCGGAACGGAAAAGCCAATATTGGGACAGCAGAGGCAGCCATGGGCACAGCAGGCACAAAGGCTGTCGAACTGGCCTCACCAGACGGATTTTCCCAAACAACAGGCACTTCATTTCCTACAGGATACCATCCGTGAAAATCCCGGTGAGGTCACACTTTTGGCCATCGGGCCACTGACAAATGTCGGGCTGCTATTCGCTATGGATGAAGAAATTCCCTCCTTGTTAAAGGAGCTTGTAATCATGGGAGGTCGGTTTTACAATCAAATGCCCAATGCCCCAATGGCTGAATGGAATATCTACTGTGATCCGTATGCGGCGGAAATCGTGTTGAAATCCCAAGTGGAAAAGAGATTGATTGGTTTGGATGTCACACTGCAGGTTAAAATGGGTCAGGAAGAAATGCAGCGGCGTTTTTCGGCGGATATCTTAAAACCGGTTGTTGATTTTGCAGGTGTGTGGTTTCAAAACTGCAGGGAGATGGTCTTTCACGATCCCCTGGCTGCGGCAGTCGTTTTTGAGGAAGCCATCTGTGGTTATGAACAAGGGGAAGCTGAGGTTGAGATTTGCAGCCAGCGTTTGGCGGGTTTTACCCATTGGCGGGCCGGAGAGGGAGACTGTAGAATTGCCGCTTCGGTGGATGTTGAACGCTTTTTCAGGCATTATTTTGATACGGTTGCAAATAAGGGTGAATAAGGGAAGATCACCTAAAAAGGCGCCTCATTTTTTATTTTTATTGTTTTAAAATGGGTTTCTCACCGTCAAAAGAAAACAGCACAGCCATACTGGCTGTGCTGTTTTTTGCGTGTGTATAATTAATATTCGTATCCTGCCATAAGCGCCTTGGTATTCAGCTCAACCAACTGCTTCTTAGTCGGCGGAACAATCTTTTCCAAAGCCTTTAAAACGGTATCCATAGCAAGCATACCGGTTTCTTTGATAATCTTTCCGGTCAGCACCATGTTGGCCAGCTTATCCGCCTGCATATCGATGGCAATCTGGGTTGCCGGGATATCAAAGCATTTAACGTCTTCACGGGTAACCGGCAGGTCAATCAAGGTGGAATCTTTTACAATAACTCCATCCGGCTTTACCATTTGCTCAAACTTTTCAAACGACGGCTTGTTCATCGCCGCTAAAATGGTCGGTCTTGTTACCATCGGAGAGCTCACGGGCTGGTCGGAGACGATGACATGGCAGTTTGCCGTGCCGCCGCGCATCTCCGGTCCGTAGGAAGGCAACCAGGACACTTCACAGTCGCTGATCATGGCCGTGTATGCCAGAAGCTTACCGGCAAACAGGATACCCTGTCCGCCAAAGCCCGCAAAGATCAATTCATGTGTCTTACTCATTTTCACTACCTCCTGTCACATCTTTGAACACACCCAGGGGATAGTGCTCCAGCATGTTATCCTGCAGCCATTTGATGGCATCGACAGGGGAGAGGCCCCAATTGGTAGGACAGGTGGAAACCACCTCGACCAGGCTGAAGCCCTTGCCTTCGATCTGACACTGGAATGCTTTTTTGATCGCTTTTTTCGCGGTCTTTATATTTTTTACACTGTCCACACTGACACGCTCGATATAGGCCGGTCCTTCCAAGGTTGCAAGCATTTCGCATATGCGGATCGGATATCCCTGCGTTTTCGCGTCCCTCCCGTAAGGGGAGGTTTGAGTGACCTGTCCGACCAATGTTGTCGGAGCCATCTGCCCGCCGGTCATGCCATAGATGGCGTTGTTGATAAAAATAATGGTGATGTTTTCGCCGCGTGTCGCGGCATGTACGGTTTCCGCCGTACCGATCGAGGCCAGATCCCCGTCCCCTTGGTAGGTGAACACGATGTTATCAGGATTGGCGCGCTTGATGCCGGTTGCTACCGCCGGCGCGCGGCCGTGAGAGGCCTGCTGCATGTCACACTCAAAATAATTATAAGCAAAAACGGAACAGCCGACCGGTGCGACACCGATGGTTTTACCTTCGATTCCAAAATCGTCAATCGCTTCCGCAACCAAACGATGGATAATACCATGAGTACAGCCCGGACAGTAATGCAGTGTCGTATCCGTTAATGCGTGCGGTCTGGTAAATACCTTTTCCATTACCGATCACCTCCCGTGATTTTTCTGATTTCAGCCGCGATGTCTTCCGGCGCGGGAACCACCCCGCCCGTCCTGCCATAGAAGTGAACCGGCGCAGCGCCATTGACGGCAAGGCGGACGTCCTCCACCATCTGTCCCATACTCATTTCCACGCACAAAACCGGCTTTTTAGAGGCAGCCGCTTTGGCAAACGCCTGCTTCGGGAACGGCCAAAGCGTAATCGGGCGGATGATACCTACCTTAATGCCCTGCTGTTCTGCAATAACCTTGGCATTTTTGACCACGCGGGCAATCGTGCCGTAAGCGGTTACGATAATGTCGGCGTCATCCACATCGATCTCTTCCACCATAACTTCGTCACGTTCAATAATATCATAGCGTTTCTGACGTTCGCGGATCAGGTCTTCCAGCTCCTCCGGCGCCATGAACAGCGAGTTGATGATGTTGCGTTCCCGCTTCATCTGCGTACCGGTGGTCGCCCAGGTCTTCTCCGGAAGATCGGCTCTTTTGATTTCGCCGAATGAGATCGGTTCCATCATCTGCCCCAGCATACCGTCACCCATCATCATAACCGGGATACGGTAGGTATCCGCCACATCGAATGCGTGGCAGGTCAGATCGACAATCTCCTGGATGGAGCTCGGCGCGATGACAAACAGATGATAATCTCCGTGTCCGCCGCCCTTGGTTGCCTGGAAATAGTCCGACTGCGCAGGCTGGATCCCACCCAGGCCGGGGCCTCCACGGACAATATTAACGATCAGGCAGGGTAGGTCGCTGCCGGCGATATAGGAGATACCCTCCTGCTTCAAGCTAATACCGGGGCTGGAGGAGGACGTCATAACCCGCGCGCCCGCACCGGCCGCACCATACACCATATTGATCGCCGCGACCTCGCTCTCTGCCTGTAAAAATGTTCCGCCGATCTTTGGCAGCTTTTTTGCCATGTAAGCGGCAACCTCGGTTTGCGGCGTAATCGGATAGCCGAAGAACATCTTACATCCGGCCTGGATCGCCGCTTCCGCAATTGCCTCATTTCCTTTCATCAAAACCTTCTCTGACACAAATACTTCCCCCTTTCGGAAATTTCTATTTTTCGACCTCAATCACAACATCAGGACAGATGGTGGCGCAGAACGCGCAGCCGATGCATTTGTCCTGTTCGGTTACCTCCGCGGGGTGGAAGCCTTTGCTGTTGATACGGTCTTTTGCCATCTTAACGATTTTTTTCGGGCAGACGGTGGTACAAAGCTGACAGCCCTTGCATTTATCCTCACGAAATGTTACCTTTGCCATGGATGAACACCTCCTCTATTTTGAC
>CABSMD010000170.1 GCA_902478725.1 uncultured Clostridia bacterium | reverse complement strand
TGTTTCCACTGACCCGACTATGGATGTGCATTCCTTTAAGGTGGAAAAGAGATTTCCACAAATTCTAACCAACCGCGAGGTGGAGCTTTTACTGGAACAGCCCGACTGCTCCGATACGAAGGGATACCGGGACAAGGCAATGCTTGAAACATTGTATGCTACAGGGATTCGGGTGTCTGAGATGATCGCATTGAATGTCGATGACGTCAATTTGGAGTTGGGTTACATAAGGTGTAGAAATAATACCAAGGAACGAATGGTTCCCTTATATCCGAAAGCAATTGATGCTTTGCATAATTATCTGGAAAACGCTCGAAAATTAATGATTGCCAATAGTGAGGTAAACGCGCTTTTTGTCAACTGCAATGGTAACCGCCTGACCCGGCAGGGATTTTGGAAGATTGTAAAACTCTATAAAAATAAGGCGAACATAAAAAAAGATATCACGCCCCATACCTTGCGTCATTCTTTTGCTGCGCATCTGTTGGAGAATGGGGCGGACCTGCACTCCATTCAGGAGATGCTGGGCCATCAGGATATTTCTTCTACCCAGGTTTATGCACAACTGGTCAAAAAGAAGATAAAGGACGTGTATCAAAAGTCCCATCCGCGAGCGTAAACAGAAAATAGAAAAAAGTTTAAAAAGAGGCTGTGAAACAGCCTCTTTTATTAATATTCTTCATACTCCGGCACGGTGGAAGACTTCCAAAATTTCATCGCATATTTTGGCTGATTCCATAATTTTGTTACTGATTGGCTTCATCAGTTCCTTGTTTTTTATCGTTTCAGGCTTGATGTTGAAGCCTCCCTGCATACCGCCGTTTTGATAATCGATCCTGCCGTTGGCGTCGCGATATGCCAGATCGTGGAACACAAGCTGTTGTTTTTCATACAGTGGCAGCAGGTCTTTGATAAAAGTCATATCGGGATTGTATTGAAGTGCGTTTTTCAAACAGTGGTCGGCACAGCCATTCGTTCCCGCCATGCATAGATACGTTCCGTGCACATTCCATACATTGATTTCATTAGCCGGTACGCCGTCAAAGGTGCCGTTTTGAAAGCTTTCCGCCCAATCGATAAACGCCTGTTTGCCAAATGAGTATTCTTCTGTCGCGGATCTTAATAGAAAGGATGGGATATCCAATACCGTTTTTCTATATACCTCGCCTGGGGAGGGGCGTTCCTTCTTTTCTTCGGCGAAGATCAGTTCGGTAAATGTGTTGGGATACACGACAGGCCTGTCCTTCTCACAGACCAGGTACAGCAAGTCGTCACCATCATATCCGCAAATGCAGCAAAATTCTGGTCCCGGCTCTGCTAACCCTCTGCACAGGACTGGAATCCTTCTGTCGATAGATTGTTTGATTTTGGGTAAATACCCATTTCAGTTACTGTCATTGATCCCGCATAGATAGGTAAAATCGTACCCGCATGCGTCAAAGGCCCGTTTGGCGAAGCGTTGGTCAAACACATTGTTGGAGGGGCAGAATGTGTCTGTGTGGATATTCTTGCAATAGAGCTGCATCAGGCTGTCTCCGGTAATGTTAGAAAAGAACCAGTAGTGGTACAGTTCTAAGTCCTCGTCTAAGCACTCCATCAAATACTCCATACAGCCATTGAACCAGTAGTTCTGCCCTTTCATTCCATCACAGAGAAGCCTCGTATTTGAGAGAACTTTTTTCATATTGAACCACCTCACTTATAAATTTAGATATATTGTAGCAGATATCGATTCGTGTGTCTATACAAAAGTGCCAAAGCCCATCGAACCAGTATCCTAATTGGGTTTTTTTGTTGACGAAACAAGGGAATAATGGTAAAATGAATAGGTTAAGAATGCAACTTGTACGGAGGTAGATTATGTGGCTGTCAGACCAATGGAAGGATTACCGTCTGCTTGACGGCTGTGATGGCGAAAAGCTGGAACAGTGGGGGCGTTTTACATACGTTCGGCCCGATCCGCAGATCATCTGGAAAAACAAGCTGGACAAGCGGGCTTGGCGAGAGGCAGATGCCCAGTACCATCGTAGCGCCTCCGGCGGGGGTGCCTGGGATTTTCGGACAAAAGCTGCTGAACAGGAGCAGGTCATCCGTTGGAACGATTTGAAATTCCGTATCCGTCCTATGGGCTTTAAACATATGGGATTGTTCCCCGAACAGGCGGTAAACTGGACGTTTATGCAGGAAAAGATCAGGGGGGCGGGAGGACAGCCGCGTGTTTTGAACCTGTTTGCTTATACCGGTGGCGCATCGGTCGCCTGCCTTGCCTCCGGTGCGTCCGTGTGCCATGTGGACGCGGCTAAGGGCATGGTAGCATATGCAAAAGAAAATGTGGCTTTGAACAACCTTTCCGACGGCCCGGTACGCTATATCGTGGATGACGCTGTGAAATTCGTACAGCGTGAAATCCGGCGTGGGAAATTCTATGATGCCATTTTGATGGATCCGCCTTCCTATGGGCGCGGCCCCGGCGGCGAGGTGTGGAAGATTGAAAACGAGCTGTATGACCTGGTAACGCTTTGTATGGATGTACTGAGCGATCAACCGTTGTTTTTTATGATAAACTCTTATACGACAGGGCTTGCGTCCACCGCAGTGCAAAATCTGTTGTACACGACACTTGTGCGCAGGTTCGGCGGTAACGTGACTGCCGATGAGATCGGCCTGCCCTTTGAAGGGACGGAGCTCGTACTGCCATGCGGCTGCACGGCCCGTTGGGAATCCTAATGGGGAACGGTGAAAAAATGCTGGAAACAAAGGATTTGACATTTTCATATCAGAAAGATGCCCCCCTTGTGTTGGATGGTGTGGATTTGAATGTGCGCGAGGGCGAGTTTTTGGTGGTTCTCGGGCGGAACGGTTCTGGAAAATCTACCCTAGCCAAGCATTTCAATGCTATCCTGTTGCCAAGCGGCGGGACTGTTTCGGTTTTGGGGATGGATACGGCGGATGAAAATCGGCTGTTTGATATACGGCAGGCGGTGGGGATGGTATTTCAAAATCCCGATAACCAAATCGTTGCTACGGTGGTCGAGGAAGATGTGGCATTTGCGCCTGAAAACCTTGGCGTACCATCGGCTGAAATACGTCGTCGTGTGGATGAAGCGTTGGAGACCGTTGGTATGTTGGAGTATCGAAAACATGCGCCGCATCTGTTGTCCGGTGGGCAGAAGCAAAGAGTGGCCATCGCCGGTGTCATTGCCATGATGCCCAAATGCATCGTACTGGATGAGCCAACCGCGATGCTCGACCCGGTTGGGCGGCGGGAGGTGATCCGCACTGTGCGCAAGCTTAACCAGGAACACGGAATTACGGTTGTTTTGATTACACATAATATGGATGAAGCGGTCGAGGCGGATCGGGTTATCGTGATGCACCAGGGTCATATCGTCAACGAGGGCACGCCGAGGGAAATTTTTTCTGATGTTACCGGTATCCAATCCATGGGACTGGACGTGCCTCAGGTTACTGAGATTGCGTATGAGCTGAAAAAAGAGGGGTTTGACATCCGGGGTGATGTGTTGACCTGTGATGAATTTATTGGCGAGATTGAGCGTCTGATGGGGGAATCAAAGATTGACGGATAGTTTGAGAGTGGAACATTTAACCCATGTGTATATGCCGGACAGCCCGTTTGAAAAGAAATCGCTGGACGATGTTTCATTATCGGTAAAACAGGGCGAATTTTTAGGGATTATCGGACATACCGGTTCCGGAAAATCGACCCTGATCCAGCATTTCAACGGTTTGCTAAAGCCCATGTCAGGGCGGGTACTGGTGAACGGGCAGGATATTTCGGACAAAAGTCGGTTGAAACAGGTGCGTTTCACCGTAGGGATGGTGTTTCAGTATCCGGAATACCAGTTGTTTGAGGAAACCGTATTTGCGGATATCGCGTTCGGCCCCAGGAACATGAAGCTGGAAGAAGAGGAGATCAGGCAGCGTGTCTGTGAAGCGGCGGAGGCGGTTGGTGTTGCGCCGGAGCTGATGGAGAAATCGCCCTTTGAGCTTTCCGGCGGGCAGAAGCGCCGCGTGGCTATTGCGGGCGTACTGGCGATGAAGCCGCAAATCCTGGTGCTGGACGAGCCGACGGCCGGACTGGATCCAAAATCACGCGAAAGCGTTCTGCGGCGGCTCAAACGCCTGCATGAAACCGAGGATATGACGGTTATCATTGTCTCGCACAGCATGGAGGATATAGCAAAATATACCAATCGGATCCTTATCATGAACCATGGCCGCGTTGCCTATGAAGGGAAGCCCAGTGATATTTTTCAGCATAGATGTGAAATAGAAAAGATGGGACTCGCGATCCCGCAGGCCTCCTATGTGGTGCAGGAGCTGGCGCGCCGGGGGTATCCGGTCGACCGGTATGCCTGTACCGTGCAGGCGGCGGCAGATAGTTTGGCAAAATTATTGTCAGGGGGTGGCGCCCATGCTTAAGGATATTACTTTGGGCCAGTATTTCCCTGGCGAATCGGTCATCCATAAGCTGGATCCCCGTTTTAAAATCCTTTTTACCATCTTTTATATTGTAACCGTCTTTTTGGCAAAGAGCGTTGAGGCCTATGTGGTAGTTGCGGTGTTTATTTTTACGGTCATCTTTGTTTCTAAAATACCGGTCAAGCATGTTTTTCGCGGCCTGAAATCGCTGATGTTCCTGATTGCCTTCACCTCATTTTTCAACCTGTTCATGACCGAGGGGGAAAGATTGTTTTCAATCGGCCCGCTGGTCGCGACCCGGGAAGGGTTACAGCTCATGCTACTGATGATTGCGCGTATCTTTTTTCTGATCATCGGTACCACCGTTTTGACGTTTACTACCTCGCCGATCAGCCTGACCGATGGTATTGAGCATCTGCTAAAGCCGTTTCGGCGGATCGGCGTGCCGGCCCATGAACTCGCTATGATGATGACGATTGCACTTCGCTTTATACCGACGCTTTTAGAAGAGACGGATAAGATCATGAAAGCCCAGTCGGCGCGCGGCGCCGACTTTGAAAGCGGCAATATCATTCAGCGTGCCAAGGGCTTTATCCCGCTTTTGGTCCCGCTTTTTATCAGTGCCTTCCGCCGGGCGGACGAGCTGGCGGTGGCTATGGAATGCCGATGCTACCAGGGGGGAGAACACCGTACGCGCATGAAGGAGCTGCATGTTGCTGCCAGGGATTACCTTGGCACCGGCATCTTGATTCTGTTTTGCGCCGTGGTCGTGTTATTTCGTTTTTATCATTTTATCCAGCTGTAAAGGGCCGGATATCTGCTGGGAGGCCTTATGGCAAATTATAAGCTCACCCTTTGTTTCGATGGTACAAATTATCATGGCTGGCAGCGGCAGACCAATGCCCTTACCGTACAGGAGCTTTTGGAGGCTGCAATCACAAAGATGACGAAACGGGAAACTGCTGTGGTTGGTTGTAGCAGAACGGATGCCGGCGTCCATGCCAGGACCTATGTCTGCAACTTCCATTCTGAAATGAGTGTGCCGTGCGATAAGGTTCCGTTTGCACTCAATACCTTGTTGCCGGATGATATTACCGTTCTGCGATGCGAATCCGTTTCGGAGGATTTTCACGCCCGTTTTGGGGCGGTTGCCAAGGAATATTGCTATCAAATCGACCATGCGCCGCATAAAAATCCCTTTTTACGAAACTTTGCTTATCATTTTCCATATTCTTTAGGACTGGACGCGATGCGCCGCGCTGCGCGTGACATTGTCGGTACGCATGATTTCTCTGCCTTTATGGCGTCCGGATCCGACCGGAAGACAACCGTGCGTACGGTGCATTCCCTGGCGGTGGAGCAGGCCGGTGAGCTTTTTAC
>CABSMD010000169.1 GCA_902478725.1 uncultured Clostridia bacterium | reverse complement strand
GAAAAAGACACGGCTGGCTGCCGTGCCTTCAACCGTAAATACATTGTAATAGGAGGTAAATTGAATGGCAGGCAACAAAAAAAAACATCTGCCTTCAGAGCTGGAAAATTTGAGTATTCCAGAGTTGGAAGCTCTGCTTCAGCAGGATTTTACCGCAACAGGCGGCGGCGCGCCAGACGTTGACTATATCAGATCGATTATTGAGGTGATTCAGAACAGAGAGAAATTAGAACAGGGCTATCTGCCTGTGGATACGGAAAAAGCCTGGAATGACTTCCAGGCTTACCGCAAGGGCTGGGAACATGATATTCCGTCCCCATATTTCAGCGATGAAGAAAATACAGTGGAAAATGCGGCCCCACTGCAGCCTTCACGCAGAGGAAGCAGACATTTCCGCGCTGTCCTTATTGCTGCCGCAGTGATTGCGGTCCTTGTTATCATGATGACTGTCCCTGTCTTTAGTCATACCAATCTTTTCCAGATGCTTGGTCAGTGGTCGTCGGAACAATTTCATTTTGTTCCTAGTGACTCGGCAGTTCAGACTTCCTATGACAGTTCTGATTTTCCCTTGAATGAGGATTACAAAACACTGGAAGAGGCATTGTACGCATATGGCATTGATGAACAGCTGCCCCCTTCCACACTTCCTGACGGTTTTGTTCAGGCAGAGCTTTATGTGGATAATTTTCCATCGTCACGAACTGAGTTTGCTGCTTCTTATACAAACGGCACAGATCAAATTATTATTTCTCTTTTGTATTATTACAATGGCATTCTCAATGACAGTGAGGATACTTGGATAGAAAAGGATCATCGTCCAGTTACATCAGAACTCATAGACGGAGTCCAATTTTATTTCTTCAACAATTTAGAGCAGGAGGTTGTCGTATGGTGCCAAGAACCTATCCTATGTACCATCTCGACGACCTTATCACGAAACGAACTAAAAAATATGGTAGATTCTATTTACAGTTAAGAGGGATAATTATGAAAGGAAAACGTTTTTTCACTTTAATGATAACTTTTGTTTTTGCGTTGGTCCTCTGTGTACCCGCCTTTGCGAGGGCAAGTGAAAATATTCAACTTTTCTTTATTGATGTCACCCCCGATTCTGATGGAATCATTGTAATTGATTTTTCTGTTACCGGCACAAAAACTATGGATGCAATTGGCGCTGAAAGCATTTCCATTTATCGAGAGTCCGGTAGCCACTGGATTTCAGAAGAAGCATTTGACCGAGATGACCGCGGAATGAGCGGAGAAAATCGCCTGAAATACGGTAATGTGATTTATTACGATGGAGAAAGCGGAGCCAGATATAAAGTTGTGGTGGAGGTATTTGCTGAAAATGGTTCCAGCTATGATTCCAGAAGCAAGACTGTTTATGTGACGGCAAGGTAAATAGGAGACTCCCCATTGGACTTTACTCCCTTTCCAACACAAAAGCGGACTGCTGGTGCAGTCCGCTTTTGCATTTCCTATGCTCCGATCGTGTCACACGCGCTCCAGGGGCTGGTCCGGCAGGCTGCCCAGCGGGCGGTAGACGGTGAAATACATGGTGAGGATACAGGCTAGGCCGCCGATCAGCTGGGAGACGGCCTCCGCTGTGAAGACGCCGGTCGTCCCCATCCAAATGGGAAGAATGACAGTGAGCGGCGCGTTGATTACCGCTTTGCGCAGCAGGGAGAAGAAGATAGCCTGCTTGGAGCGCCCCAGCCCCACAAAGACGCCCTGACCCGCCATCTGGAGGGACATGGGGATAAACAGGCAGAAATAGATGCGCAGCGCAGGGATACCGGCCTCCACCACCTCTGGTTCATTGTTGAACACCCGGATCAGCATGCCGGGAAACAGCATGGCCACGGCCCAGAAGGCGGCGGCATACGCCACGGTCACCGCCACACTGAAGCGGATGGAGCGGCGGACCCGGCTGTACTGTCCGGCGCCGTAGTTGTACCCCGTCACCGGCTGGGCGCCATTGCTCAGGCCCTGCACCGGCATGAAAAACACCTCCCGCAGCGAGTTGATGATGGTCATCACCCCCACGTACAGGTCCCCGCCATAGGCCTGAAGGGTGGCGTTGCACACCACCTGGACCAAGCTGTTGGTCAAGTTCATAAAGAAGCCAGACAAGCCCAGGGTCACGATGGATCTTACCCGTGGGGCACACAGCGCCATATTCCGCACCCTCAGCCGCAGAATAGCCCGCCGCCCGGTAAGGAAGCGCAGCACCCACAGAGCGGAGCACCCCTGGGCGATCACAGTCGCCAGGGCCGCGCCCCGCACCCCCATCCCCATCCCAAAAATAAAAATGGGGTCCAGCACGATGTTTACCAAGGCTCCCAGCCCCACCGTCATCATACCCACCCCGCCAAATCCCTGGGCCGTGATGAAGGGATTCATCCCCAGGCCGATCATCACAAAGATCGTTCCCAGAAGATAGATGGTCATGTACGCATCGGCATAGGGATAGGTGGCGTCGCTTGCGCCGAACAGGTAGAGCAACGGCTGCTTGAACCATAGAAAGACGGCAGTGACCGCAGCCCCAAAGATCAGCAGCAGGGTGAAGGCGTTGCCCAGCACCCGCTCCGCCTCCTCATTGTCTCCCTGTCCCCGTTTGATGGAACACAGCGGCGCGCCTCCAGTTCCGCACAGGTTGGCAAATCCCATGATGATGGATACGATTGGGATCGTCAGTCCCAGCCCGGTCAGGGCCAGATGCCCAGGCAGACGCCCCAGGTAGACCCGGTCCACCACGCTGTACAGTACGTTGATCAGCTGCGCGGCGGTCATGGGCAGAGCCAGGGACATGATATTGCGGGGGATGCTCCCTCTGGAAAAATTATGGACTTCCCCTTTCACCATCTCCCGCCTCCTATGGCCGCGCTTCTCCGCACTCCGCCTGTCCGGCGTCTTGATCCTGCCGTGCAGGACCCCAGTCCCGCTTGCTACATGGAGCATTCCGCCGCAGGTCCCAGCACCGGCCCCCCTGCTTTTTAACAGTTGTATTTTATAATGATTTCTTTGTAAAATCTATATGTAAGACAGCCAAAACCACGTCCGCCTCCATGAACTGCCCCAACAGCTGCAGGCAGTCCAAAGGGTCCTTTGGCAAAAAATATGGAGTTTTCAATTTCGTCTTGTGTTCCCGTGGCAAAATTTCTCTTTGTGTGTTCCTATTCTTGACGGTTCTGTGTATTTATGCTATATTTTAAACGATCAGATATGGTTGGGGGACTGATAATGGAGTATTCAAAGAATTCCATTTATATTGTCGGTTGTGCCAAGGCTGCCGCAGAAAACCCAATTATCCTACGCGAAAATGATTCGAAATGGTTAGGTCAGTTTTTTCTTGGGGATGGCTTATGAACTTTGCTTATGTCAATGAAATTGTATCGCAGCTACTCTCTAATACCTTTTCTGTGTTTTGCGGTGCTGGAGCCAGTGCTGATATTACAAACAGCAAGTGGGAAGATATTTTCTGCGAGACAACCAGGAAATTTTATCACCGTAAACTGAGCGATGATATCTATTTTTTAGCGGACTTAGAAAAACACTACTACAACGCAGACCATTTCTATAAAGATATTGTAAGTGTCGTTTCCAACGGGAGCGGAAAAGAATCCGCGCACATCAATGGAATTATTAACTTGAATCTCAATCAAGTGTGGACCACTAATTTTGATACCCACATCGAGGAAACTATTTACAGAAAATACAGGGTCAGGCCAACAGTTATAAAGGACTCAAAAGATTTATTCTCGGTTTCTCTCAATGGACCATATATCGTCTACAAGTTAAATGGCTCGGTAGAAGATACTTCTTCCATGGTCCTGACCAAAAGCGATTTTTTTGATTACTTCAAAAAGCAACGTCTGATGTTTGAACTGCTAAAACGACAGCTGGTTCTGGATTCCTTTTTATTTGTAGGGTATAGCTTTAAAGACGACTTAGTTCTCAATGCTCTGCGGGAAATCAAGGAAATCTTTCCGGAGCAAGGAAAGCAGCATTATCGGTTTTCAGTGGAGGCCCCATCGAACGGGGATACTTGTCAGGAACAGTTCAGGCAATATGAAAGGCGCTATTTCGAAGATAAGTACAATATCAAA
Source organism: uncultured Clostridia bacterium (assembly GCA_902478725.1). Lineage (GTDB taxonomy): Bacteria > Bacillota > Clostridia > HGM11514 > HGM11514 > CABSMD01. The sequence goes on along the minus strand of CABSMD010000169.1, from coordinate 1,719 downwards.
ACGATTCAGCTGCAAAGCTATCACGAGATCGATTTGTATCTTGGAGAAATTTACAAGCGGTTTTGCAACCACAATGTGTTTATCTGCGGCTCTTTCCGGGAAATTTCCGGCGAAGCACGGTTTCACATTGAACAGTTAGTAGATCACTTGATTCGGCGGCTGTTTGAGCATGGTTTTAATGTATACTCTGGTAATGGCCGGGGGCTGGGCGAAATTGTTGTCGCACGTTCCAATAAGTATCAGGAACAAACTCATGGGAAATTGATCAACCGCCCCTTTATCTTTACTGGAGACAGCACCCCGCAAAAGCAGGAGAAAAACAAACTGATCATGAAAGACTGCAGTACTATGATCATAATATGCGGACAAGATGAGAGCCTGAGCACCAGCAAAAATGTCTTGGATCAGTTTCATCAGTTTATGGCAGACAGTGAGACGGGCGCCATGCCGCTTATCATTCCGCTCCCATCCACCGGTTTTGCTGCCAAAGAGATTTTTATGTCGGAGGAATTTAACGCGTCTTCATGTTACCGGGAAAACCCCCAGCTGTATCAGCGTATCAATGTTTGTAGCGATCCGGAACAGTTGGCAAAACTCGTTGTAAACCTGATCGCATCCTACAGGATGGAACCCACCGTATAGAGGACAATATTCTCCATGATCTGAAGCTCGCGCTTTTCCTCTCGCAGACCTATCCCGCAGACTTGATGATAAATGAAATTGATCGTTTTGAAACTCATGTAGTCCGTCTGACGGTCAAAGGCCGCCACGAAAAAAATATTAAACAAACTAGCAACACGCATATCGTAGTTGTCTTTCCCAATATTATCATATTCTCGCAAGAGCTGATATAATAAAGACTGCTTGTCCTTAAAACGCAGCAATACATCCTGGACCTTTTGTATAGACACGCTCTGCAACTGATCGCTGGTGATTTTTGCGAGGATATGCAGGGCAACTCGATAAAAGTCTTCAGGGCCGGACAAAATCTTATAGACTAACTGTTTACATAGGATGAAGGCATCTGGAATGGCATTCGGGACGCAGCCGAGGAATATGGGAAAGATATGAAGCTCCCCTTTTAAATGCCGTTCCTCCAAGATTCGAAACTCCTCCAGACAAATGTTCCCCTCGGGGAACTGCTGGGAATAGAATACTACGGCATACCGGATTTGCGGATTTGCCGCTCCTTGCTGAATGTTAGTCTGATATCTGTGATCACCGAAAAAGATGTTCCGACGGTCATACCAGATATTCAAACCAAAGTTTTGAAGAAAGTGGTAGAAATCGTTGATAATGGGTAAGCGATCCTGTACAGCGAAGCAGAAAAATATCATACAATACCCCCTTCAGAAACAAAACCACCAGCCTTCAAATATCTCAATGTTGGATAATTGGAGATTATCAATCATATTCTATCCTATAATCCTGGAGTTTGCAAGAAGAGCGACCACCGCAATGTCATGCTATGGTCCCATTTGAAGCAACACAACTAGCCAAAAATATATTGACATATTCTGAAATACTGCGTATTATAATAATGTAAGACAGGCAACGGCGTGTGTCTGTCCAAGCGTTGAAGTAGGAGGGTGCGCCGGTCGGCATCGTCTTATGGAGCTTTCAGGAGGGGTTGTGCAGCGAAACCTCAAACCGGCGTAGGCTTTGAGTAGCCGAAAGAAAATGCACCAGAAAGCCCCGCCTTACGGCGGGGTTTTCTGC
>CABSMD010000168.1 GCA_902478725.1 uncultured Clostridia bacterium | reverse complement strand
TCCACGTCCCGCTTCGAGGCGCGCAGGGAATCCGCCTGGGCTTTGCCGCGCCCCTCCGCGATTGCCTCGGCAAAATTGGCAAACAAAACGGTAAACCAAAGGATAATGGCGATTGCCAGTGTGTAGCCCGTGGGCGCATCTTTGATACCGAACAGCGAAACCACCCACAAAATGGTCGTCAGCACCGCTGAGATATACACCAGCAGCATGACCGGATTCTTCGCCTGCGTCTTAGGATGCAGCTTGATACAGGAATCCTTGATGGCCCGTACAAACATTTTTTTATCTACAAAAGCTGTTTTTGTATCCATACGAAAGACCTCCTTACAGGATGCTACCGAAAAATTCGGCAATCGGTCCGAGCGCAAGCGCCGGGAAGAAGCTCAGCGCGCCGACCAGCAGAACAATAAATATCAGCAGGAAAACAAACATGGCATTGGTTGTTGAAAGCGTACCCGCGGTTACCGCAATTCGTTTTTTGCCCGCCAGGCTGCCCGCAATCGCAAGCGTGCCAATGATTGGAAGAAACCGCACAAACAGCATGACAAGCCCTATGGATACGTTTAAGAAAACGGTGTTGGCGTTAAATCCCGCGAATGCCGAGCCGTTGTTTCCGCCGGCGGAGGAGTATGCGTAGAGCATTTCCGAACAGCCGTGCGCGCCTGGGTTGTTCAGGCTGTCGGCCACCTCCGGCACAATGGCCGCGATACCGCTGCCTGTCAGAATCGCGATCGGCGTTGCCAGGCAGACCAAAACCGCCCATTTCATCTCATAGGGTTCGATCTTCTTCCCTAAGAATTCCGGTGTTCTGCCTACCATGAGGCCAGCAATAAACACGGCCAGGATCGCAAAGGCAAGCATTCCGTACAGGCCGCAGCCGGTTCCGCCGAAGATGACCTCGCCCAGCTGCATCAGAAGCATGGGGATCATGCCGCCAAGCGGCGTGTAGCTGTCGTGCATCGAGTTGACCGAACCATTGGAGGCTGCCGTAGTATAGGTGGCCCATGTAGCTGATGTTGCAATGCCGAACCGGGTTTCCTTGCCCTCCATGTTTCCGCCGGCCTGGTTGTTTGCCGACAAGTCTACCATACCGTTTTGGGATAGCTGTGATGTTCCAAGCTGTTCGTTTACCGCGACGATGCCCAGCGCCAGCACCAGGCAGAGGAACATCGCCATAAAGATGGCCACGCCCTGTTTTCTGTTTTTGATACTACGTCCAAAGGTGAAGCATAGGCCTGCCGGGATTAGCAACAGCGAGATCATTTCCAGCAAATTGGTAAACGGATTCGGGTTTTCCAGCGGATGCGCGGAGTTGACTCCCATATAACCGCCGCCGTTGGTACCTGTCTGCTTGATCGCGACCTGGCTTGCCGCCGGACCCATTGGGATAAACTGTTCGGTTATGATCTGTGCGTCGGCAACCACAGCTCCGTCGACTGTTACTACTTTTGCAGCAAGATCGATATCAGCGTTTTCAATGATTTCACCATCGGTGCTGACTGCGATTGGTTCTAAAAGCGGTACGGTCTGGGCGGGTTTCAGGTTTTGAATGACGCCGCCGCCCACCAGACAGAGGGCGATGACCAGGTTCAGCGGGATTAGGATGTGGATCACGATCCGGGTCATATCCACCCAGAAGCTGCCCAGACCGTCCGTTTTTACTTTAATAAACCCACGGATCATTGCAAACAGCACCGCGATACCGGTTGCGGCTGATACAAAGTTCTGTACCGTAAGCCCCAGCGCCTGCGACAGATAACTTAATGTGGATTCACCGCTGTACGCCTGCCAGTTTGTGTTGGTAACGAAACTTGACGCTGTATTAAAGGAAAGATCCCATTTTACACCGGGAAGCTTTTGGGGGTTGAAAGGTAATACACCCTGGAGCAACTGGAGTAAAAACAGAAATATGAGGCCGATACCGGAAAAGGTCAGCACACTGGCCAGATACTTTTTCCAGTTCATCTGCTCATCTACCTTGACACGCATTACTTTGTACACGGCATTTTCGCAGGGCGTCAGGATTCGGGAAAGGAAGGTTTTTTCGCCGTTCATCACCTTTTTCATATAAGCGCCCAGCGGAATGGCTAGCACCACCAAAATGGCAAGATAAAGTACATACTGGATAACGGAACTCATCCCTGCTCATCTCCCTTCATGAGAATGTAGACATAATACAAAAGCAATAGTACTGCGCATAGGCCGATAAGACCGATCAAACTATTCATATGCTCTTCCTCCTTCTATAAAAATACTAACACCGTTTTAATTAAAATGGTGTTAGTGGGTAAGCCTGTGGCATTAAGATCGTATTAAGATTTTTAGAGCCATCCGCAGATCCACGCAACCGGGAGCATGCATACGGATGCGCAGGCAAAAATGATAACCAGGGTCAACAGGGGAATGCCAATAAATGCACAAGTGAAAGTAAGATATGGGTGGAATTGGAAAAAACGGTCTGTAGTTTCCCTGCATTTTGCTGTAAGCCTTTCAATGGAATGTACCACATGTGTCATAATGCTTCCTCCTTACAGTGTTATCGTACCACCTCGGGTGTTAAAATGGTGAAAGCAAACGCTAAAAGGAGATAAAAATATTGTTAAGACGTGCCGTTTGGCCGGCCAACCTCATGTTGACAGTTAAAACCAGTTATGTTACACTGGAGGTATCAATTTGTTTTTCAGGGGGGATCGATAGATGTTTGGGGACAAGACACTTTTAATTACCGGCGGGACAGGCTCTTTCGGCAACGCCGTTATGGACCGTTTTCTCAATACGGATATCAAGCAGATCCGCATCTTTTCGCGGGATGAAAAAAAGCAGGACGATATGCGTCATGCGTATCAGGTAAGATATCCGGACGCCGCCGATAAGATGCGTTTTTTTATCGGGGATGTCCGCGACCTGGCCTCTGTTCAATACGCCATGTATGATGTGGATTATGTCTTTCACGCCGCCGCGCTCAAGCAGGTGCCAAGCTGTGAGTTTTTCCCGCTTGAGGCGGTCAAAACCAATGTCATCGGTACCGATAACGTGCTGACCGCCGCGATACAAAACGGGGTGAAGTCGGTGATCTGCCTTTCCACCGACAAGGCGGCCTATCCGGTCAATGCCATGGGAACCTCCAAGGCGATGATGGAAAAGGTGGTGGTGGCGAAATCACGTACGGTCTCGCCGGATAAAACGAGGATTTGCTGTACCCGTTACGGAAACGTCATGTACAGCCGGGGCAGCGTTATTCCGTTGTTTGTTGACCAGATCAAGGCGGGAAAAGCCCTGACCGTCACCGACCCTAATATGACCCGTTTTATTATGTCGCTTGACGAGGCGGTCGATCTGGTGTTGTTTGCGTTCGAGCACGGAACCAGCGGCGATATTTTGGTTCAAAAAGCGCCTGCCTGCACCATCGGGGTGCTGGCGCAGGCAGTAAAAGAGCTGTTTGGGGTGGATGGGGAGATCAAGGTCATCGGCATCCGCCATGGTGAGAAGATGTATGAGACCCTGCTCACCAATGAAGAATGTGCGAACGCGGTGGATTTGGGGAGTTTTTACCGTGTCCCCTGCGACAAGCGCGATCTCAATTATGATAAATATATGAAGGACGGCGACACCACCCGCAATCCCCTGAGTGAATACAATTCCAGCAACACCGAGCTTTTGTCGGTGGAACAGGTAAAGGAAAAGCTTCTCTCTCTTTCGGTGATACAGGAAGAACTGGCTGCGTGGGAGGGGCACAAATGAATATTTTAGTGACCGGCGCTAAGGGGTTTATCGGGAAAAATCTGACTGCCCAATTGCATAATATAATAGAAGGAAAGGCACAGGTTCCGACGCTCTCCTCCAGGATGAGGCTGTTTGAGTACGATCTGGATACGGAGCCGGCGTTGTTAGATGACTATTGCAAAAGGGCGGATTTTGTGTTCCACCTGGCCGGCGTGAACCGGCCACAGGAGCAGGCGGAATTCATGGAGGGGAACTTTGGCTTCACCTCCGTTTTGCTTGATACGTTAAGGAAATGTGGCAATGCCTGCCCGGTTTTGCTTGCCTCTTCGATCCAAGCGGAGGCGGACCACCCCTATGGGCGGAGCAAAAAAGCGGGGGAGGAGCTGTTATTCTCTTACGGGGCGGAGACCGGCGCAAGGATACTGGTTTATCGGTTTCCCAATGTTTTTGGAAAGTGGTGCAGACCGAATTACAACAGCGTGGTTGCGACTTTCTGCCACAACATTGCCCGTGGTCTGCCCGTTACGGTAAACGACCGGAATGCGGTGCTGACCTTTGCGTATATTGACGATCTGGTGGACGAGATGCTCCGCGCGCTTTCCGGTGAGGAAACAAGGGCGGGCCGCTACTGTACTGTACCGGTTACCCATCAGGTCACGCTGGGGCGGCTGGCCGATCTCCTCCACGGCTTTGCAGCCTGCCGGGAGGACCGGGACGTGCCGGATCTGTCGGACGCGTTTGTCAAAAAGCTGTATGCCACCTACCAAAGCTATCTGCCCGGCGACAGGTTTGGATATCCTCTTAAGATGAACCGTGACGCGCGCGGCAGCTTTACCGAGCTGTTTCGGACGGCGGACAGGGGGCAATACAGTATCAATATTACAAGGCCCGGCATTGTGAAGGGGAACCATTGGCACCACACCAAGCATGAGAAGTTTATTGTGGTCAGCGGACGCGGGATCATCCGCCTGCGCAGGATGGACGATGACGAGGTTATTTCTTATGTCGTTTCCGGGGAGCAGATCGAGGCGGTCGATATTCCGCCGGGGTATACCCATACGATTGAAAATGTTGGGGAGACCGATCTGGTTACGTTTATGTGGTGCAGCGAGTGCTTTGATCCGGAACACCCGGATACCTATTATTTGGAGGTTTAGTTTGTTATGCTTAAGCTAATGACGATCATAGGCACAAGGCCGGAGATCATCCGCCTATCTGAGGTGATCAAAAAATGCGACCGTTATTTCGATCAAATTCTGGTGCACACCGGACAGAATTATGACTATACCCTAAATCAGATCTTTTTTGAAGACCTGGGGCTTCGCCAACCGGATTTTTATCTGGAAGCGGTGGGCGCCGATTTGGGAGAAACGATTGGGAATATCATTGCCAGGAGCTACCGCCTGCTGCGGGAACAGAATCCGGACGCACTGCTGATTCTGGGCGACACCAATTCCGCCCTGTCCGCAATTTCCGCCAAGCGCCTGAAAATACCGATCTTCCACATGGAGGCGGGCAACCGCTGCTTTGACGAGAACCTGCCTGAAGAGACCAACCGCCGCATCGTCGACCACATTGCCGACGTGAACCTGTGCTACAGCGAGCACGCCCGGCGGTATTTAAACGCCGAGGGACGGCCGAAGGAGCGCACCTATGTGACCGGTTCGCCGATGGCCGAGGTGCTGAGCGCGAACCGGGAAAAGATTTTAGCGTCGGATGTTTTGCAAAGGCTGGGGCTGGAGACGGGCAGGTACATCCTGCTGTCGGCGCACAGGGAGGAAAATATCGATACCGAGGCCAACTTTTTTGCCCTGATGAACGCGGTCAACGAGTTGGCCAAGACCTATGATATGCCGGTCATCTATTCCACCCATCCGCGCTCTGCCAAGTTCATTGAACAGCGGGGGTTTGTATTCCATAAAAATGTCCGCCAGCTGCAGCCGTTTGGGTTCAGTGACTACAATCATCTGCAGCTTCACGCGTTTTGTGTGGTGTCCGACAGCGGCACCCTGCCGGAGGAAAGTTCCTATTTCCACAGCTTTCCGGCCGTGTGCATCCGTACCTCCACCGAGCGGCCGGAGGCGATGGACAAGGGCAATTTTATTCTTGCGGGCATCACGACCAAGCAGGTTTTGCAAGCGGTCGCGTTGGCGGTCGCCTGCCGGGAAAACGGCGATATCGGCTT
>CABSMD010000167.1 GCA_902478725.1 uncultured Clostridia bacterium | reverse complement strand
ATAATAGGCTGAAACGAAAACCGCTGATTCGAAAATGTATTTTGGGCGCAGGGCTGATTACCTTGGTGGAGTTTATGGTCGGCTGTGTCGTGAACCTATGGCTGAAATGGAATGTTTGGGACTATTCCCGCTGCCGTTTCAACCTCTGCGGACAAATTTGCCTGCTTTATTCCTCCCTTTGGTTTCTTCTTTGTATGCCCTTATGCTATTTTACGTCTTTTGTGAAAAAGAAAATTTGGAACTAACTGAAAAACAGCCTGCCCGCAGGCTGTTTTTTCTTGCAAACGGCTTTCAAATATGGTATATTGTAAGCAATGCCATATGTTGTTGAAAGTGAAATGCCACAAAGGAGGAACAGGGATGAGGATCAGCAAGGATTTTATCATAAAAAAGATCATGGATGATTATATTGTTGTGCCGACTGGTAAGGAGATGGTCGATTTCAATGCAATGATCACCTTGAATGAGACCGGCGCTTTTTTGTGGGAAAGGTTGCAAGAGGAAAAGACGGAGAATGAGCTTGTGGAAGAGTTGTGTGCGGAATACGACGTGTCAAGTGATGTGGCGGCACAGGATATTGCAGACTTTCTTAAGCTTCTGCGGGATGCGGATATCTTGTTGTCATGAACACTTCCCAAAATAGTTATATATGCAGTATGGAAGAAATTTCGCCGGTCTTGGAGCAATTGCTCCAGGATGGCAAGGAAGTGCGTATCCGCGTGACGGGTAACAGCATGTATCCATTGCTGCGCGACAGGCGGGACAGTGTTCTTTTGATCAAGACCGGGCCGGACCAGCTTAGGAAATATGATATACCGCTTTATAAGCGGGAAAACGGACAGTATATCCTGCACCGGATCATTCGGGTCAAAAACGGTGTTTTTACGATCAATGGGGACAACCAGTATTTTAAGGAGTTTCCGGTATTTCCTACACAGGTCGTTGCAGTGGCAAAAGGTATTTACCGCGGCGAACGATATATTTCCTGCAAAAGCTGGTATTACCTGCTTTATACGAGGTTTTGGGTCTGGTTTCTGCCGTTTCGCAAGCAAATGCTATGGTTTTATCGAAATACGTTTGGAAAATTACGAGCGCTGGTGAGGAAAAGGTGAAAAAAGAGCAATCTTTACATACGTTTCGGTGGATCTATAACAGCGCCAAAGGGATTTTATTCCCTTTGGCTATTATGATTGCACTTTGCGCCGCCCTCTCCTTTGTAAGTGTTGGATTTGCGTTGGCCTCCCGTTCGGTGATCGATACCGCTACAGGACAGCTTGCAGGAAGCTTGATGAAAAGCTGCCTCAATCTGGTGCTTTTGATCGTCTTGCAGCTGGCTCTGCAGGTGATCATCAGCCGCTTGGAAGTAGTTCTTTCGGGAAAGTTGGAAATCCGTCTCAAGGAAAACCTCTTTTGCAAGCTTCTGCGAAAGGACTGGCAGGAGGTATCCCGTTATCATTCCGGTGAGTTGCTCAACCGTATAACGAGCGACGTGAATGTGATTGTCAGTGGAGTGACTACGATCGCACCCGATTTTGTGTCCATGCTGGTGCGGATCATTACAAGCTTTGTGGTGCTTTTTATGCTCGCGCCGGTGTTGTCGGTCTGTATATTGGCTTTGGGGCCGGTGATAGTGATTTTCGGCCGCATTTATAGCAGGAGGGTCAAGCTGCTCCACAAGCAATGCCAGGAAAGCGACGGGGTTACCCGATCCTACATGCAGGAGATGCTGCAAAATATCATTGTCGTTAAATCGTTCGGAAACGAAGAGAAGGTGGCGGAAAGGTCGCATGATTTGCAGCTGACCAACTACCGGCTGAAATTGAAGCGCAACGCGATCAGTATTCTGGCAAATGTTTGTCTGTTTCTCCTCTTTACGGCCGGATATTACGTTACCCTCGGCTGGGGCGCTTTTCAGCTGTCCGCAGGGCTGCTGTCATTTGGTACGCTGACTGCCATGCTACAGCTGGTATCGCAGATACAGACCCCGTTTCGCAATATGTCGGGTCTCTTGACAAAGACCTTTTCAATGTTTGCTTCGGCCGAACGGATTATGGAGCTGGAGGCGATGGAGCAGGAAGAGCAGGACCATGACTACAGCGCTAAATATCCACTCATTTCTCAGCTGGTGGTGGACAAGGTAACATTTGCCTATCAGGACACGGATATTTTATGCAAAAGCTCTCTTACGGTTAAAAAGGGAGAATTTGTGGCGATTGCAGGCATGTCCGGTATCGGAAAAAGCACCCTGTTAAAGCTGATGATTGGATTGATTAAGCCGGATGAGGGAGAGATCTATTTTACCTGTGGGAGCGAGAAGATTTCTGCCGGTGCGGATACCCGTTCTTATTTTTCCTACGTGCCGCAGGGCAACATGATCCTTTCCGGAAGCATTAGGGACAATATACGGTTTTACCGGGACGGGATTTCGGACGGGGAAATCGAAAGGTGCGCCGCGATCGCGCAGATGAAGGATTTTGTCGATGCCCTGCCGGATGGCCTCGACACCGTTTTAAAAGAGGGCGGAGAAGGGCTTTCGGAGGGACAGATTCAGCGTATAGCCATTGCCCGCGCCCTGCTGCACGACGCTCCGATGCTGCTTTTGGACGAGGCCACCTCCGCCTTGGACGAGGCAACAGAACGTGCTGTGCTGGAACAGCTCAAAGCACTGACTGACAAAAGCTGTATCATTGTATCCCACAAAAAGGCAGCTTTTGAGGTTTGCGACAAGGTAGTACGGATTGAAAACGGAAGAATATTGGAGGATACGCCATACAGAGACAGCAGCCGATTAGCAGAAAAACCGCAGAGATAAGGGGAAACAAAAATGAATTACTATACGATCGCGGGAATCCATCTTGCGGCGGAAGGGATAGATAATCCTTTTTTTGCACAGAGAATGCGGGAATATCAAACGGGAAAGAATGGTTCCGGGTTGACGATCCGGTATCGGCAGAGTGATTCCATCCCGGTTCCGGAGGGAAAACGGATCGCAACGGAAGGGGAAAGAAGCTGGATTCTGACCAATGACGGAGGCTACGGCTTTTATGATTTCGTGCCCGGAGTTGGGTGTATTGCCGATATCCGGATGAACCGGGAATGCTGCGATGTGTCGGCTGTTTTGTGCGATGTAAGCAGAATAGGCGGTGCAGACGAATCTATGAGAAGTTTTAACATGGTGGGAGAGGTATTCCGTTACCACATTCTACAGCATGACGGCGTGGTACTTCATTCGTCCTCGCTTGCTTACCGGAATCAAGGGATCTTATTCTCCGCACCGTCCGGGACAGGGAAATCGACCCACACCGGCCTTTGGAAAAGATATTTGGGGGATGCGGTCACGATTATCAATGACGACAGCCCCGCCGTCCGTTTTTTTGACGGACAGCCATATCTTTGCGGTACGCCGTGGAGTGGGAAGACGGACATCAATACCAACTTGAGGGTACCGCTGCGGGCGGTGGTATTTCTACAGCGCGGCAGTGAAAATAAGCTTTTTCGCTTGGAGCCGAAGGAGGCATTTTTCCGGCTTTTAACCCAGGTTATGCGCCCGGTTTTTCCGGACTTGATGGATTTGACGATGCAGCACCTGCAAACTTTGCTTGCCTGTGTACCGGTGTTTTGCCTGCAATGCACGATCAGCCGTGAGGCGGTCATGCTGTCCAAAAGTATTTTGGATGATGGGGAGGTTAGCCGAAATGGATAATTATCAGCCGATCAATCCAAACTATCCGCATATTCTTCATGGCGGGGATTATAATCCGGAGCAATGGATGGAATACGAGGGTGTTTGGGACGAGGATATGAGACTTATGAAGCTGGCCAACTGCAACGCCATGACGGTTGGTATTTTTTCATGGGCGGTGCTGGAGCCGGAAGAGGGAAGGTTCTGTTTTGATTTTCTTGATACAATTATGGACAGGCTGGACCAAAACGGGATGAAAGCAGTCCTTGCCACCCCAAGCGGCGCGCGACCGGCCTGGCTGAGCACAAAATATCCGGAAGTACTGCGAACCGATGAAAACAGGGTAAAACACCTGCATGGCGGCAGGCACAATCATTGCCTGACCTCACCCGTTTATCGGGAAAAGGTACAAAAGATCAACCGTCTGTTGGCGGAACGGTATCGGAACCATCCCGCATTGCTGGCTTGGCACATCTCTAATGAGTACAGCGGCTGCTGTCACTGTGACCTGTGCCAGGAAGCTTTTCGGGAATGGCTGAAAAAGAAATACAAAAATGATCTGGACGAGTTAAACAGGCAATGGTGGACGACATTTTGGAGTCATACTTACACCGCGTGGGAACAGATTGAATCGCCCTCTCCGATCGGGGAAAGCCTGTTGCATGGCTTGCTTTTGGACTGGAACCGTTTTGTTACCGACCAGACGGTCAGTTTTATCGAAAATGAGATTGCGCCGATACGGGAGCTGACGCCGGACATACCGGTTACGACCAACCTGATGAGCACCTATCCGGGCCTGAATTACCACAAGGTGCAGGAGGTGCTGGACGTAGTATCGTGGGACAGTTATCCGCTTTGGCACAAGCCGGACGAGAATGTACAGGTTGCCTGCCAGACCGCCTTTTATCACGATTTGATGCGGGGGCTGAAGGATGGGAAGCCATTCATGCTGATGGAAAGCACCCCGAGTCTGGTGAATTGGGCTCCTATCAACAAACTCAAACGGCCCGGGATGCACAAGTTATCCTCTCTCCAGGCTGTCGCTCACGGAGCAGACACGGTTCAATATTTCCAATGGCGGAAAAGCAGAGGATCCTGTGAAAAGTTCCATGGTGCAGTTGTTGATCATTGCGGACACGAGAACACGCGGGTTTTTGGTGAGGTTTCAGCACTGGGGGAAACGCTCAATAAGCTGGACGGTGTTGTTGGAACTTTCGTAAAGAGTGATGCCGCGCTGATCTATGACTGGGAAAACGGTTGGGGCATAAACGGATTGCAGGGACTCAACCGTTTTGATAAAAAGTATGAAGAGACCTGCCGCAGGCATTATGAGTCGTTTTGGAAGAGAGGCATTAATCTGGATGTGATCGATTCCATACAGGATTTTTCAAATTATAAGCTGGTCGTTGCACCAATGCTTTATATGATGCGGCCGGGTGTGGCCGACAGGATCGAGGCCTATGTGAAGGCTGGCGGTACCTTCGTCGCAACCTATTTAACCGGCATGGTGAACGAAAATGACCTGTGTTTCCTTGGCGGTTTTCCCGCCGGACAGTTGAAGGATGTTTTCGGGATATGGAACGAGGAAATTGATAGCCTGTATGAAACGGAAGACAACACAGTCAGGCTTGTTTCATGCGCCAGGGAATACCGGGCGGTGGATTACTGTGAGCTGATCCACGCGGACAAGGCGGAGGTATTGGCTGAGTATGCAACCGATTTTTACGCGGGTATGCCGGCGCTGACGAAGAATATGTATGGCAAGGGAACGGCCTATTATATCGCGTTTCGGGATGACGGCTGCTTTGTGGATGATTTTTACGGCTGTTTGGCATCGGATCTGGACATCCTGTCAAATTTGCCGGGAAATCTGCCTCGTGGCGTAACGGCGCATACACGCGAAGATGGACGGAACAGGTTTTGGTTTATTGAAAATTACAATCAGGAATCTTGTTCCGTTAGTCTGGGCGACGGAGCGTTTTGGGATATGGAACGTGGTATTTCGGCAACCGGTACCGTTACTCTGGAACCGTTTGGTATACGCATATTAAAGCAAAGTTTTGAATAAAGGGTAAGGCTTGACAGGTTCGCTTAAAAATTATATAATTTGCTATATTATCCTTGGTGGCAGGGACAAGAAGCATTTGTTATATTTATGCCGCAGCCACCGGCGGCGGAACGGAGTTTATACTATGCAGAATGTAGGTTTGAATGAAATCAGGGAAGAATTTTTACGCTTTTTTGAGTCGAAGGGTCATTTAAGGCTTCCATCCTTTCCTCTG
>CABSMD010000166.1 GCA_902478725.1 uncultured Clostridia bacterium | reverse complement strand
CTTGGCATTTCAACTGAAACCATCGATGCTATTTTGGAAACAGCTATGAACCATGGTGCGCTGGGTGGCAAGGTCAATGGTTCCGGCGGGGGTGGTTGCCTGTATGCGTATGCGCAGACGGAGGATGCGCCCGGGATTGTCGAGGCGGTCACAAAAATGGGGTATCCGGCTAAAATACTGAAGCAGGACGGCGGCGTCCGAAAGGAGACAGTGTGATGAAAGCAGTTGTGTTAGGGGCTGGCAAGGGAAAAAGATTGTTATCTGAGCAATTCGACATGCCGAAGGTGATGCGTCAGGTCAATGGGAAGCCCTTGATCCGATATGTTTTGGACAATCTGGATTTTATCCCAAAGCAGGATACCATTGTTGTAGTAGGTTATAAAAAAGAGCAGGTGATGGCGGAGCTTGCGGACGGCTATCGATTTGCTGTGCAGAAGGAACAGCTCGGCACGGGTCACGCGGTCAAAATGACGGCGGGTTACTTGGCCGACTGTGGTGACGATTGCCTGGTTTGTTATGGGGACATGCCATTGTTTCATAAAGAAACCTTTTTGGGGATCGTAGAGGAGCATAAAAAAAGCCAGGCGGATTGCACCGTACTGACCGCCATCAGCGATGAAAAGCTGCCTTACGGCAGGGTAATCCGTAAAGATGGAAAGTTTGCGGGGGTCGTTGAGGAAAAGGACTGCACCGAGGAGCAAAAGAAGATCAATGAACTTAATGTCGGAATCTATGTGTTCAAAAGCAGTTTGTTGTTTCATTATCTCGACCAGCTTAAAAATAGCAACGCGCAGGGCGAGTATTATCTGACAGATGTGCCGGAGCTCATGCTGCGTGACGGCAAGCGGGTGGAGACCTACTCTACCTATGACACGACGGAAATATACGGTGTGAATACGCCGGAGGACTTGGAATATTGTGAAAAGATACTAAGGAGGTCTGCTATATGATTCGTTTTGGTACAGGGGGATGGCGCGCCATCATCGGGGATGAGTTTACCAAGAAAAATGTTCAGTTGCTTTCCCAGGCAATCTCGGACGATATGAGAGAAAAGGAGGATACCTCCGGTATTGTGGTCGGCTTTGACCGGCGGTTTTTGTCAGATAAGGCTGCAGAATGGGCGGCGGAGGTGTTTGCCGCCAACGGGGTACAGGTGTATTTTATCCGTACCATCGCGCCGACGCCGCTTATCATGTTTACCGTCAAGACTATGAAAACTAGCTATGGTATGGCGGTGACCGCCAGCCACAATCCGGCGGATTATAACGGGATCAAGATTTTTACCACCGGTGGGCGGGATGCCGCAAAGGAGTATACCGACCACTTTGAGGAAATTTTGGAACGCGGCGTGACGGTGCAGTCGGTGGAATTTGCCAAGGGCTTGGAAAGCGGTATCATCAAATATGTGGACTTGACAAACGAATACATGGATAGTATCATCAGTATGACGAATATGGAAGCGATCCGTAAAAGAAGGCTGCGGGTGTTGCTTGACCCGATGTTCGGCGTATCTAAAACGACGCTTCAGACCATTTTGATGACGGCGCGCTGTGACGTTGATATCATCAACGACCGGCACGATACCCTGTTTGGCGGGCGGCTACCATCCCCCAGCGCGATCACACTGACAAAGCTGCGTGATATGGTGCGGGAACAGCAGTATGATCTGGGCATCGGCACCGACGGCGATGCTGACCGGATCGGCCTGATCGACAATACGGGGCGGTTCGTGCACCCTAACGAGATATTGTCGTTACTCTATTATTACCTGCTCAAATACAAGGGCTGGACGGGCGATGCGGTACGGAATATCGCGACCACGCATACGCTTGATAAGATTGCTGAGGATTTTGGGCAGACCTGCCATGAGGTGCCGGTCGGTTTCAAGCACATTTCTTCCAAAATGGAGGCGACCGATGCCCTAATCGGCGGGGAAAGCAGCGGCGGCCTGACGATCCGGGGGCATATCAGTGGAAAAGACGGCATCTTCGCCGCTACCTTACTGGTGGAGATGATCTGCGTTACCGGCAAAAAGATACCGGAATTGCTGGATGAAATTTATCAAAAGTATGGCCGTCGTGAGATGAGCGAGTACGATACAAAGTTTTCACAGGAGAAGAAACAGGAGCTACAGCAGGTTTTGTTTACCGAAAAGAAACTGCCTGACTTTGGATTGGAGATTGAGAGGGTCAGTTATCTGGACGGTTGTAAGGTGTATTTTAAAAATGGCGGCTGGATCATTGCGCGTTTCTCCGGCACAGAGCCGTTGATTCGTATCTTTTGTGAGATGGAGACAATGGATAGGGCAAACGAGATAAGCGATTGTATGACGCGTTTTTTGGGATTAAAGTAGAGGGGGGGAGTTTGGATGTTACTTAAGGGTGCAAAGATTCTGGATGGAAATTATCGATTTACCTATAAGGACATTCTTGTGGCGGACGGTAAGATCGACCAGGTTTACCTGCCCGGCGAGGGCGACCATGAGGATTTTGACATTGTGGACCTAAGCGGCAAGACCATCCTGCCCGGTCTGATCGATACCCATATCCATGGAGTTGATGGGGTGGATACGATGGATGCGGATTTGGAGCCTATCGCGGTTTTTTTGGCCAAGCACGGCGCGACCTCCTTCCTGCCTACTACCATGACGGCCAGCCTGGAGGATACCTACCGCGTGTTAAATGCCAAAACAGATGGTAAGGGTGCACAGATACTGGGCTTTCACCTGGAAGGGCCCTATATCAATCCGGATTGGAAGGGCGCACAGAATCCGGATTTCATCAAAGAGCCGAACTGGGAAGATTTTATGTCCTTTGATAACGTCAGAATGCTCACCATCGCGCCGGAGCTGCCGGGGGCGATGGAGTATATCAAAAAGGCTTCTAAGCGGTTCGTGGTAGCCTTGGGTCATACCGATTGCAATTATAACACGGCAATTGAGGCGATTGCGTGTGGAGCGAACAGCGTAACCCACCTGTTTAATGCCATGCGGCCGTTGAAACATCGTGAGCCGGGCCTGATCGGCGCGGCGGGGGAGAAGGGGATTTATGCGCAGATCATTTCGGACGGGATTCATATCCATCCTGCGGTTGTATATCTTGCCTACCAGATTTTTGGCCCTTCGCGGTTAGTACTGATTTCCGACGCGATGCGCGCAACCGGTCTTGCGGACGGCACCTATGACTTAGGGGGTCTTGCCATTACTGTTTCCGGCGGGGTAGCCCGCACGGAAGGGGGCAACCTGGCGGGCAGCACCGCGACGCTGTGGGATTGTGTCAAGCGGGCGGCTTCCTTTGGCATTCCGTTTGAGGACGCGGTGCGGATGGCAAGCCTGACGCCTGCGAAGATGATCGGCGCCGATACCAAGGGTGTGTTATCGGTTGGAAAAGACGCAGATTTGTTCGTGATTGATGATGATAAAAACATCTGTTATACAATGATAGCGGGACGTTTCCAGTAAGAAAAAGTGCCATAAAAAAGAGGGGTGCGAGATATACCGCAACCCCTTTTTTGTCTTTCTCGACCCGTCATGCGATTATGCGGTTTGCTCATATGATATTATAAATAAAGATTGTAATGCATATCGATTTGTGGTATACTGTTTAAAAGATAGGAGGAGATCGTATGAAGCGGCTGATCGCACCGATAGTTATTACAACTCTAATGGTTTTGATTTTAATAGGTTATGCCTTGACCTGCTTGTTTATAGATTTCTTCCTATTTGGGAAGATCATGGGTATCTTGGTGTGTATGGCGTTGGTAGGGGTATCCGTATATGTTTTGATTGAGAGAATAAACGAGATAAGGAGTGGTGAAGAGGATGATCTTAGTAAATACTGATTACATTACCGGAAAAGAATTGGAGATGCTGGGTCTTGTCAAGGGCAGCACGATTCAGTCCAAAAATATTGGCAGAGATATAACCCAGAGTTTTAAAACATTGGTTGGCGGAGAGCTCAAGGCATACAACGAGATGATGAATGAGGCCCGTGCACTTGCCACAAAGCGTATGGTGGAGGAAGCAGAGGCATTGGGCGCGGATGCGGTAGTGAATGTCCGCTATGCATCCTCGGCCATCATGCAGGGGGCGGCTGAGGTTATCGCGTACGGTACGGCGGTTAAATTTCTATAAAAATAAAAATCAGCGTAGGACTTACGCTGATTTTTATTACATACAAGGTGATGAGCTATGAAGATTGAAGTTCTGGTTTCTGCCATGCATCAGGCGGACCATTCCCTTTACCGGCGGATGAATCTTTCTACCGACGCAGTTATTATTAACCAATGTGACAGTCTGGAAATACAGGAGGAAGAGATTGCGGGGCGTTCCGTGCTGCTTTATTCCTGTCCTGACCGTGGTGTCGGCAGAAGCCGTAATCTGGCGCTTGCCCAAGCTAGAGGGGATATCTGCCTGTTTGCAGATGAGGACATGATTTATGTAGACGGATACGAATCTATCGTTCAAAACGCATTTTCGCGGTGGCCTCAGGCAGATGCCATTTTATTTGGAGTCGAAAGTCTGAATCCTGAGCGCCCGCTTCGCCCGGTCGTAAAAAACGGCAGAATACGGGCCCGTCAGGCGACGCCATATGGCGCCAGTCAGATTGCTTTTCGTCTGAATCGGGTTCTGAAAAAGAACATCTGGTTTTCATTGCTGTTTGGTGGTGGCGCCACCCATGGCTGTGGAGAGGATAGTATTTTTTTGCAGGATTTGTTTCGGGCGGGTTTGCGGGTCTACACCTGTACGGATAAGATTGCGGATGCCGTTCAGAAGGAATCCTCGTGGTTTGCCGGTTTTAACGATACCTATTTTTATGACAGGGGCGCATTGTTTGCTGCGATGTATGGGAAACGCGCCTATCTGTATGCCTCCTACGCGGCCTATCGTTTGGCCCGGCGGGCGGGGGCGGCATTTGGGCCTGTATGGAAGCTTGTATATAAAGGGATCGCCGAATTTTTGCGTTGATGTTACGGTATTGTCTTGGCGTCATTCCACCCATGTGGCCGGTATCATAGGTGCCAGAAAGAATGGCTTGGGCGTCATCGGCGTTGCACCAAAATGTGAGTTATATGCGGCAAAAGCGTTTGATAAAAATGGAAACGGAAATTTTTCTGCAATCCAGAAAAGCATCGATTGGTTGATCCGCAAGAGGGTGCATATCATTAACATGTCCTTTTCCTCATCGGTCGGCAATGCGGGGTATGAGTCGATCTTGCAAAAGGCGAATGACAATGACATTACCCTGATCTGTGCAGCGGGAAACGAAGGAAAACGGATCGGCAATACCATCGGCTATCCTGGTAAGTTCCCACAGACTATTGCGGTTACGGCGGTCGATTTTAACCGGCATACCACCGATTTCAGCTCCCAGGGGTATGAATCGGAGCTGTGCGCGGCCGGACAGGATATTTATTCCACCTATTTGAACAACTCATATGCCAGCCTCAGCGGCACCTCGATGGCCACGCCTATCATTTCCGGCGCGGCTGCTATCTTGCAGGGGAAAGGCTATCGCCGTTACCGCCGCTATCTTACTCCGCCGGAGATTCGCTTCCTGCTGCATATGTATACCGAGGATATCAGTAAGAATGGCTGGGATAAGTACTACGGCTATGGTCTGTTCAGCTTCGGGCGGTTGGAAAAGAGTGAATATATCGGTGATTTGTTAACACAAAAAACAGCGTCGTTCCGGCCTGGTAGACCATAAATTTACCTTGTGATACTGTTTTGGCGATTTTATATATTGCCAAAACAGTATTTTTTATGGTATACTATAAATAATTATGAAATGCATGATATACCAATGGTAACGAATTTTAGGAGTGATTAAAACATGTCGGGACATTCAAAGTGGTCTAATATCAAACACAAAAAGGAGAAGTCGGACGCCCAAAGGGGCAAAATATTTACAAAAATCGGGCGAGAGCTTGCTGTGGCTGTAAAATCAGGCGGGCCGGATCCAGAATCCAATACAAAGCTGAAGGATGTTATTG
>CABSMD010000165.1 GCA_902478725.1 uncultured Clostridia bacterium | reverse complement strand
CTTGCAAATGGATCTAAAAAGTTGGTGCAGTGTGCCAGAATACTACAATCACCGATGGTAATGTTTGAAAAAATCCAGATAATCAAGCCGGCTGGCGCGGCAACTGCGATGGCCCGTCCCAGCACAAACAGGGTGCGGTCAAAGATGGAACGGACGATAACCTTACCAATCTGGGGTTTCCGGTAGGGTGGGAGCTCCAGAGCAAACGAGGACGGAATCCCTTTTAAAATTGTTTTTGACAGTAATTTTGAGATAAATAAAGTCATCGCGATACCCAATAAGATCACGCCAGTTAGTAGCAGAGTGGACCATATCGATTGCAACGGCCCTGCTACAACGCCGGCAAAAAACATGGTAATGATGGCGATCAAAGTCGGAAATCTTCCATTACAAGGTACAAAATTATTTGTAAGAGTTGCAATCAGCCTCTCCCGTGGAGAATCGATGATCCGGCACCCGATAACACCGCAGGCGTTGCAGCCGAAGCCCATACACATGGTTAACGCCTGCTTGCCGTGTGCGCAAGCCTTTTTAAATAGTTTATCCATATTAAATGCGATGCGCGGCAGATATCCCAAATCCTCCAGTAATGTGAATAGTGGAAAGAATATAGCCATGGGGGGTAACATTACACTCACTACCCAGGCTAGCGTCCGGTACATGCCGGATATCAGAAGGCCTTGTAGCCAAGCCGGTGCGTTCCATAAGACAAACAGGGCGTTGAGCTTATCTTCAACCCAGAACAGGAAGGTTGAAATAAGGTCGGACGGGTAGTTTGCCCCGGTAATGGTTAACCAGAAAATGACACCCAGCAGCAGGATCATGATGGGGATACCGGTTCGCTTGGAAGTCAGGATTTTATCGATCTTCCGGTCGCGGGCATTGTATTGTTTGTCCTGGAGGGTAACGCATTTTTTATAAATTGTTTCCGCATGGTTGACAATTTGCGCCACAATGGTATCCCGTAACTCTTCACTGTTTTCAGTGGCGATCAACGCACGCGCCTCTTGCAGCTTTTCGGCAATCTCAGCATTTTCAAGCAGGTCGAACCCCAAAAATTCTGTTACCGTTTGATGAAGCTTATCATCAAAGTCCAACAGCTTCAGGCACACCCAACGGGCGTTTATTTTGCCGGATACGGCCTCGTGGACGGCCGGAAGCAGGAGGCGGATTGCTTCCTCCAGCGTTTCATCATACAAAAGAGGCACATGATAGGTTTTTGTAATACCAAATGCAACCTGGTGGACCTCATCCATAAGTGCGTCCAGCCCTTTTCCTGCGCGTGCGCTGGTTCCCACTACTGGCACGCCAAGCTGTAGGGATAATTCGTCCAGATCAATCTTTATTTTTTTGCGGTTTGCCTCGTCAATCAGGTTGACACATACCACAACATTTTTGGTGATTTCCAGTACCTGAAGTACAAGATTGAGGTTGCGTTCTAGACAGGTCGCGTCGGTTACAACGACGGTTGCGTCCGCGCCGCCAAAGCAGATAAAGTCGCGCGCGACCTCTTCTTCGACAGAGCTTGCCATCAGGGAATAGGTACCTGGTATATCCACTAAAATGAAGTTTTTGTCCTTATGTATATATTTGCCCTGGGCATTCGTCACTGTTTTACCCGGCCAGTTTCCCGTGTGCTGGTTCATGCCGGTCAATTCGTTGAAAACGGTACTTTTTCCGACGTTTGGGTTTCCTGCAAGAGCAATGATTTTATCGTCCGGTAATGACCTGGTAATATGAAGCTCTGAATCAACCACGGCATTACCGGTTGATTGATGGGTCAGTCCCATATGGAATCATCCTTTCTCAATTATAATGGTATGGTATAAGCGACTCCCTTTTCTCTGAATCAAAATTCGGGCCGGCAGATGCTTTCCAGTTGAAAAGTGAGTTGCTTATACCATATATTTAATCCTGTAAAATATATGTATTTTACAGAGCTGGCTCAAAAACTAAAATGGGGCGTGGCTTGTTGAATGATGATTTTCTCCGCATCTTCGTCCCGCAGGGCAATCACGGCGCCGCGGATCAGATAGGCGATCGGGTCGCCGGACGGACTTTTTTGCAGGGCCTCTACCGTAGTGCCTTTGACCAGACCGAGATCCAGCATCCGCCGCCGTTCGTTTCCGACAGACGCCAGAGAAATAACTTCACCTTCCGATCCTACCGGAAGCTTATTTAATGAAAAACAATTTGATTTCACTTGTATTCTCCTTTCTTTTTATCTGTAAAATGTTTCCCTAAGCTAATATATGCCGACTATTCCTATATGGTTCCGCATAGGATAAAACAGGCTATTATTTTTTGACAGGGGGACGTTTATTAATGTCATATGGAGATTTTCATACGGCCCGGGGATATCAACTGCTGGAACGGCACAAAGGGGGACTGACACCCTCACTAGAGGACTATTTGGAGATGATTTACCGGAGCGATTCACAGGGGGAACGAGTACGGATCAACACTCTTGCAACGCAGCTCAATGTCAAGCCGTCGTCTGTCTCCAAAATGGTTTTAAAGCTTACCCAGCTTGGCTTTTTGGATTATAAAAAATATGGCGTCATCAGCCTGACGGAGGAAGGCAGAGAGAAGGGGGCCTACCTGCTGTCGCGTCACGAAATTATCAGCAGGTTCTTTGAGCTTTTAAGCGGAGAACAATCAGAAAGTACATTTGTGGAAATCGAATTGATCGAGCATATTCTAACAGAGGAAACGGCTCATCAAATTGACCGGCTGACAAGCTTTTTTGAGGAGAACAAGGCGCTAAAAAGCAGCCTGAAGCAATATATTAAGGGATAGGGCCTTTTCTCCCTTCTTTTAAATGTAACGGTTTATTTTATAGACTTCCTTTTTTTGTTCCATTGTGTTACAATCAAGGAAAAGGGAGGGGTTCGGTTATGTGGTATGAAACCAGTTACCGCCGCCATTTGTGCGACATGCATATTGAGGATTGGAACGATGATTTTTTATCCAAGTTTTCACCGGAGGACTATTTTGAGAACTTAAAACGTGCCAACATTCAAAACGCAATGCTCTATTTCCAATCGCATGTAGGGTATTGCTACTACCCCACGGCATCAGGCCATATGCACAATGCGTTTTTGGGGGATGAGGGAAAGATGAGGCGGCTGGTGAACCTGTGCCGCGACAATGGGATACGGGTTACGGGGTATTACAGTCTAATCTACAATACCTGGGCACATGATACTTATCCGCAGTGGCGTATGGTGGGACGGGATGGCCGGTCTCAACGCGAAGCGATTCGCAAAAAAGGACAAACCGTCAGTGCGGGGGAAGCTGCTAAGCAGCGGTATGGGCTTTGCTGCCCAAACAATAAAGATTACCGGACCTTTGTATTCCGGCAGATCGATGAGATAATGGACTATTTTACCTTTGATGGCATGTTTTTTGATATGCTGTTCTGGCCTCATTTTTGTTATTGTGAAAGCTGTAAAAAGCGGTGGGAGAAAGAGGTTGGAGGCAAGTTGCCAGCGGATGAGGACTGGTCGGACGGCCGCTGGCGGCTGCATGTGGCGAAGCGGCGGGAATGGCTGGGGGAGTTTGCTCAAACCGTGACCGATTATGTGAAGGCAAAACGTCCCAGAGTATCGGTAGAACACAATTTTGCCAGCGGTGTGCTGCCCGGCTGGCACCTTTGCGCTGCCGAGGGAGTCAATAACGCCTGTGATTACACGGGTGGGGATTTGTACGGCGGCATTTTGGAGCAGTCCTTTACCTGTAAGTTTTACCGGAATATCTCCCGAAACCAGCCGTTTGAATATATGTTCTCACGCTGTCATCCAAATCTGCAAAGTCATACTGTAACCAAATCGGAGGACATGATGAAAACGGCGGTTTTTCTTACGTTGGCACATCATGGGGCGACGTTGGTGATTGACGCAATCGACCCGGCCGGTACGATGGACGAACGGGTTTATGAAAGGATTGGAAAGGTCTTTGCATCGTCAAAGCCATATGAACCTTATTTAAAAGGTGAAATGATTGAGGATGTTGGGGTCTATTACAGCTTGCGGAGTAAGTTCAACGGACAGGGAGACGGATATACGAACCATACCTGTTGTGTGAACGCGGTAAAAACACTGATCGAAAACCATGTGAGCGTTGGGGTCACGGGTGGATATCATGATTTGTCAAAATATAAGGTTTTGGTCGTTCCCAGTTTGACCGAGGAGGACGCTTATGACAATGAGCGCATTCTATCTTTTGTCCGCGAGGGTGGTAATATCTATCTGAACGGCGGGGGGAATCGGCCGCTGGTTGAAGAATTGTTGGACGCGAAGGTGTGTGGATATACCAAAGAGAGCAAAACCTATCTGGCTCCCCGGGCGGGGGCAGAAGGGGTATTTGGAGATTTCAACAGGAAATATCCCCTCTCGTTTGATGGAAGGGCGGCGTTGCTGACGGGGACTGGAGAGGAGGGCGTTCTTGCTACGCTCACTCTGCCATATACAGCGCAGAATGAGTTTACATATGCCTCCATCCACTCCAACCCGCCGGGCGTTGCTACCGAATATCCAGCGGTGGTTACAAAACAGTTTGGCAAGGGAAGGGTGATATGGAGCGCTGTCCCGGTTGAGTCGTCAATCATTTGGGAATACAAGCAAATTTTCATGCAATTTATCGACAGGTTGCTGTCGCAACGCAGCATCCAAAGCAACGCCCCACGCACGGTCGAACTGACCGCCTTTAAGGAAGCGGGGGCCATTACGGTTTCAGCCGTGTATCTCAATGAAGAGTATTTTGCTGACACAATAAAAGGATTTGAAATCCGTGTCCGCTCGGACCGGCCTGCAAAAACAGTATTTCTCCTGCCGGAAAAAACGCCGGTTGATACCTGCTACCAGGATGGTTTTGTCTGTTTTGAGGCGAGGGACTTGCATATATACGACCAATACAAAATTGTATTTTAACTCTGGTAGAATGGATGGCTGGACGAGTAATCATTACAAAGTTAATTGAATTTATAAAAACTATGAAAAATAGCCTTTCATTTGATGAGAGTAAAGAAGTGAAAACATAAAAATGACCGCCCGGATCGGACGGTTATTTTTGTACAAAACAGTTTGATTTTTCTAACGTGAAATATACCCACTAGTGAGACATTATTTCAATGCCTTTCGCACAACTGCTCTGCCATCTTGTTCTGCAGCTATACTGAATCCGTATTTTTCATACATCGCCAGAGGTCCCCTGAATTCATGAGCTACATCCGTGAATTTCTTGTTTACATAGGCCTCGACAAAGTCAAAACCATCATCAGCGGCATCCTGGCAGACGCGCTCCAGCAATTGTGTGGCTACGCCCATTCTCTGAACTTCTGGGGCGATTACAAAGCAAAATATGGACTTTATCTTGATATCCGCACGGTATTCCTCTATCGGCCAATAAGAACGCAAAAAATTGACACCGAACTGGCAATCTGCGTTGGCGTTGCACCATCCCACGATTTCATCGCCGTGATAGGCAAGATAGCCCTGAAGGCTGCCGGTTTTGACAAATTGAATGGCATGACTCCTTCTTTCTTCACGTGACGGATACCAGTGGTCGCCATTGCCGACATAGGAATCGTCATTACGCCACGTCACGCAATAACATTTGTTTTCATCTATGTTGACGTCATGGGGGGTTACATCAAAAAAATGAGCATATTCTTCCGCGAGGTCGGGTGTCAATTTGCGAATCTCGATGTTCATTTGTTACCTCCGTTTATATGAACTTCTTACATTCCTATCCTATCATACTTTTTTGAAAGGTCAATACACATAACAAAAAAACACCCTTTTCAGAGTGTTTTTTTGTTATGTGCCAATTGGCGGAGAGAAAGGGATTCGAACCCTTGAGACGCTATCAACGCCTACACGATTTCCAGTCGTGCGCCTTAGACCAGCTCAGCCATCTCTCCATCTGTCTATCTATCATTATGGACAAACAACATGAACTATTATACCTTTATATTGCTTTTCTGTCAAGAAATTTTTTCATTTTTTATTGATCTTTTAGGTGAAGTGTGCTATAGTCTAGGAAATCATAAATTTGGTAAC
>CABSMD010000164.1 GCA_902478725.1 uncultured Clostridia bacterium | reverse complement strand
ATTAACCATTATTAAAAAACCTCAGTTTGAAATGGTTGGTTTCAAGAGAGCAGTTAATTTTGGTGATGGTTCTATTGGTATGTTTATTAACCAACTTACTGAGAATGGGAAAATAAAAAAATTAACCGAAACGCTGCAATTTCCACAACAAATATGGGTATGTTTATCAGATTGCCAATCGTGCGGTCTAGGTTGTTCGGATTTTCAAGTTTGTTGTAGAGTTTGTATTGAAAAAACAGAAAGTCATGATTTATCCAATTTCGAAAATGAAGAAATAGTTACATTTCCTTTAGCTGCGTCGGAATGGGTACTTTATGAAACAAACGATAAACAATCTACTGAAAATTTACACAATATAGGTGTTTACGAATTCGTTAAGCAAATCGGGTATAGATGGAACGAAAATATCCGGCTTCATTTCGATAATGAACATGAATGTTACGATAACGGCGAGTGGATTAATGGTAAAATATATCGTTTCTTTTTACCGGTAGTTTCTGCGTAAAATCGGCATGATCTATATTGGCCAAATTATGCTTTGTCCATAAATTTATGGGCAAACAGTTCACAACAAGGAGTAGAAGAGAAAGTACGCCTTTGTCAATGGCAAATAAACTGTGCTGTGAACCGCTATTAACCGTTCCAGCTTCTGCTCAAGAGGTAATCAGGAGGGCGAAAGCAATGGATGTTTTCGCCCTCTTTCAAAAATGAGAACGAAAGTTACGCAGTAGCGGATTATGGAGCCTTGATTTAAGTGGCTTTTGGGACGCAAAAAGGTTGAGGGAGTAATTTGCTATTGCATCTCCTCAGAAATGGCGTTTGACTGCGTAACAAATTGAGCCGACAGTCTTTGTCTGTTTTATTGCTTAGTTATGCCATATCTCTTAATATTTTCTCGTAACTTTTTATATGTCTATAGAAAATGCGGGCGCCAATTGGGCGCCATTGACAGGCATTTTTCTGTCGGATATCATGTGCTAATATGTCTAAGGTGCGGTATTTATGCGACTTTAAGGCTTGTTACGTCTTTTAGTCCTTAAACCCATTCCACTATTTTTTATATTGCAAATATATTTGAAAAAAACGTTTTACTTTGTTGAAATATGTGATAAAATAATAAAAACAATAAAAATGGAGAAGGGTGCCATGAAAAAATTTAAGCTCAGTAAAAAAACGGTTATTTTGACTGTCTGCTGCCTGTTGGTCATTTCATTGACAGCGGTGCTGTGCGCCTATACGGCCACCCGGCAGATGACGCCGGTGATAGATGAAGAGGATTATGTGTTAGACGATGAGGGCAATCCGATCAGAACCACCTCTGCCGACCGTAAGCAGGATTTTTTCACCTTCCTGATCGTCGGGACGGACGGCGGCGTCAATACGGATACAATCATGGTTGCCGCAGTCGATACGGCGGACAAGAAAATCAATATCCTGTCGATTCCGCGCGATACGATGTCTAACGTTCCGCGTACCGTGAAGAAGATCAACGCCGCGTTTTCGGTCGACGGTATCCCGCAGGTAAAAAAGGAACTTAAAAATTTGATCGGATTTGATATCGACCGGTATCTTTTGATTGATTTAAAAGGATTTGAAAGGATTATCGACGCAGTAGGCGGGGTGGATATGTATGTCCCTGCCGACATGGATTATGAGGATCCGGCACAGGATTTATATATTCATTTAAAACAGGGGCAGCAGGTCTTAAATGGAAAGCACGCGCTGGAGTTTGTCCGGTTCCGCAGCGGCTATGCCGATGCGGATTTAGGACGGATCAAGGCACAGCAGAGCTTTTTGCAGGCGCTGGCGGATACGTTGATGCAGCCGTCTACCCTGCTCAAGGCCGGGGAGCTTTCTAAGATTGTGGCAGAAACCGTGACGACCGATATGGATTTGGGCGAGTTTATCTGGCTGGCCAAGATGGGATCCGGGTTTAGTACGACATCCGGTATTTCAATGGATACGTTACCCGGCACACCGCGCTATTGCTTTGGGTTGTCTTATGTGGTGCCGGATGAAGAAAAAATATTGGAATTGGTGAACGAAAAATTCAATCCTTATAAAAAACCGTTGGTCAAGTTGAATCTGTTTCCGATCGATTCCATTGTAGAAACAGGGCCGGTGATCGATGAACCCGGTCTTCCGGAATCGGATGTCCCGGTAGCGCCGGTCTACCAGGAGCCGGAAGAAACGCCTCCGTCGGCTGAACCGACCCAAACGCCCGTTCCGGACGTTTCGCCCTCTCAAACACCGGAGGGAACAGTGCCACCGAGCCCAATGCCGGAATCCACGCCTGTGGTTGACACGACGCCCGACATGACGCCGGCGGCGGAAGAAACGCCAGTTCCCTCCTATACGCCGCCAGTGGAAGACGAGATAGGAGAAGGAGAGAAAGACGATGGGCTTTTATGATCAGGTCTACCAACTGGTAGAACAAATCCCACGCGGCAAGGTTGCGACCTATGGGCAGATAGCAATGATGCTTGGTAATCCACGTGCGAGCCGGGCGGTGGGTTATGCCCTCCACTGCAATCCCCGGCCGGGCGAGGTTCCCTGCCACCGTGTCGTCAACCGTTTTGGACAATTATGCCGGGGGTTTGCATTTGGCGGTCTGGAGATACAAAAAGCGTTGCTCGTAGATGAGGGCGTCGAGGTTGATGAAGAGGGGAGCGTGGATCTTTCGCGCTTTTGCTGGGACGGGGTATCCTCAAAATGATTTTTTGGAAGGATCGATAAAATGACGGTCAGTGAATTTTTAAAGCAGTCTGTGCTGTTGTTCGATGGTTCGATGGGGACTTATTATAACTCTCTTACGCATGATATCGATGCGCCGTGCGAGCTGGCGAATCTGGAAAATCCAAAAAAGATAGAAGAAATTCATAAGCAGTATATTGCATCCGGTGCACAGGCGATCAAAACCAATACCTTTGGCGCAAATACCGTCTCCCTTTCAGCAGAATGGCCAAAGGTAGAAGAGGTCATCCGGCGAGGATATCAAATTGCCTGCCGTGCGGCGGGCAATTGTTTTGTTTTTGCTGATATCGGGCCGATTCCCGAAGAGTCGGATTTGCAGGAATATCAAAAAATAGCCGATACCTTTTTGGCGTCGGGTGCTTCAAATTTCTTGTTTGAGACGTTTAGCGAATACCAGACAGTAATAGAAATGAGCCGCTATATCAAGAATAAAAAGCCCGATGCGTTTGTTCTGGCACAGTTTGCCGTCTCTCCGGACGGCTATACCCGAATCGGAGTTTCCGGCAGGACGATCGTGGAGGAGCTGGCGGTGATTCCGCAGATCGATGCGTTTGGATTCAACTGTTTGTCTGGTCCCAGTCACCTGTACCGGTTTGTCAGCCAGCTTAGCCTCCCGGAGAAAATAGTATCGGTCATGCCGAACGCTGGTTATCCGACTGTGGTGAATAACCGGATTTATTTTGATACCAGCCCTTCGTATTTTGCTCAAAAAATGCTGGATATCAAGCGGTGCGGCGTTCAAATTTTAGGCGGATGCTGTGGAACCACGCCGGAGCATATCCGGTCGGTCAGTGAACTTTTAAGAGAAAATAGTGGTATTGTCACGCAGCCACAGAAAAAAGTACCGGCCGAGACAAAGCGCAGAGATGCTGTCAATCCATTTGTGGAAAAGCTCAAATCAAACAAGAAGGTCTGCGCGGTGGAGCTTGATCCTCCGTTTGACACAAACATCAGCCGGTTTATGGAGGCGGCGAGGAGCTTACAGCTGGCCGACATGATAACGGTGGCCGACTGCCCGATCGCCCGGGCGCGGATGGACAGCAGTATGCTTTCGGCCAAGATTGCCCGTGAGCTGGGGAAGGAAGCCATGCCGCACCTGGCCTGTCGGGATCGAAATATTAACGCTACCAAGGCGCTCCTGCTGGGATTAAATGTTGAAGGAGTGCAAAATGTTCTGGTGGTTACAGGGGATCCGATCCCGCAGGCCGAACGGAACGAGGTGCGGGGCGTTTTTCAGTTTAACTCCGTAATGCTGGCGGAGTATATCCGTGAGCTCAACGAGACCTGCTTTGCAGACAACCCCTTCCATATCTCCGCCGCGCTTAACATCAATGCCGTCAATTTTGAAGCTGAGCTTTCCAGGGCGGAAAAAAAGGAAAAGGCGGGGGTTCGAACCTTTTTAACGCAGCCGGTTTATACCGATGAGGCGGTAACAAATCTGGCTCTGGCAAAACGGCAATTGGGGGCGCATATCCTGGGGGGAATCATGCCATTGGTAAGCTACAAAAATGCTAATTTTATTAACAATGAAGTTTCCGGCATTACCATACCGCAGGAGATCATAGAATGTTACCGGGATAAAACACCGGAGGAGTCGGCAGAGCTTGCGGTTTCCTTATCTTATGATATGGTCGGGCGTATCGCACCCTCTGTGGATGGATATTACTTTATGACCCCGCTAAACCGTGTGGGAATTATCAACCGATTGCTCGAAAGGATGGATGCAAATGATCGTAGTAGGTGAAAAGCTTAACAGTTCAATTCCAAGTGTCAACGAAGCGTTTGCCCGAAATGATGCGGATTATGTAAAAAATATGGCGCAGAAGCAGCTGGATTGCGGCGCTGACTATCTTGATGTCAATACGGCGGTTTTTCTGGAACAGGAGACCGATAAAATGCTATGGCTGATCGGGGAGATTTTAAAACAGGGGGATGCCCGCCTGATGATCGATTCTCCCAACCCTTCTACCATAAAGAGGGCATTAGAGGAGTTTCAGCCATCTCATCCCATCCTCAATTCGATTACCCTGCAGCCGGAACGGTTTGATGCCATCGTACCACTTGTGTGTGAATACCATGCCAAGGTCGTTGCCCTGCCGATTGAT
The DNA here is from genome assembly GCA_902478725.1 of uncultured Clostridia bacterium. Lineage (GTDB taxonomy): Bacteria > Bacillota > Clostridia > HGM11514 > HGM11514 > CABSMD01. The sequence continues at coordinate 1,218 of CABSMD010000164.1, read as the reverse complement.
CAAAGCGGGATGCCGGAATCTGCCGCGCAGCGTTTTGCGGTGGCTTCCGAACTGATCGAAAAATTAAAGGAATTCCATATCAATGAGGATGATATTTTTATCGATTGTCTGGTGCAGGCGGTTTCGTCCAACCATATGGCGGGGCTTGAGGCCTTGCAGACGATCCGGCTGGTGAAGGAAAAATATCCAGCCGTTCATGTTATTGGGGGACTGTCCAACGTGTCCTTTGGCCTGCCCAAACGGGTTAAGCTCAATAGCGCGTTTTTGACTGCTACTATTACTGCGGGCCTTGACAGTGCGATTATGGATATCACAAGCCCGGAAACGCGTTTTTCCTTATACTGTGCCCTGCTGCTCAATGGACAGGACGAGTATTGCGCCGAATATCTACAAGGCTACCGGGACATTTTTTAAGAATCCAAATATCGTACAAATAGAACAAAATATTGATGAAGAAAATGAAGCCGGATTCGTTTAGGATAAGGAAAGAAGTGAATCAATAGGAGGAATTGTAAATGGGAGATTTTAAGATTGGTGTGATTGCTGATTGCTTCCGGACCGACATTAAGGAAGGAATCAAAAAAGCCGCGTCCCTTGGTGCCGACGGCGTGCAGCTTTATGCCGGGCGGGGGGAGCTGGATGTGGACAATATGACGGGCGAAAAGCTAAGGGAGTTAAACGATGTTATAACGTCCTGTGGTCTGGTGGTATCCGCTTTGTGTGGTGATCTGGGCGGGCATGGCTTCCAGGTTCGTGCGGATAACCCGGCTAAGATCGATAAGTCAAAACGTATCATGGATATGGCGCTGGAACTGCATACAAATGTAGTAACGACACACATCGGTGTTGTACCGGATGAGATGATTGAAAGACGGCAGATCATGGCTGAGGCGTGTGAGGACATTGGCAGCTATGGTGATTCCATCGGCGTCCGCTTTGCGATTGAAACAGGGCCGGAGCCAGCCGAGACATTAAAAGGATTTTTAGACAGCTTGTCTACAAAATCGGTCTGTGTCAACTTTGACCCAGCAAATCTTGCGATGGTCATTGGAGAGGATACGACCCAGTCCGCCCTGACACTGGGGGATTATATTGTCCATACCCATGCAAAGGATGGTATCATGTTGCAAAAGACCTCTTCGGAGCGCATCTATGGGATCGGGACAAATGAGGAAAAGATTATCCATTCGGAGTATTACCGTGAAGTGCCATTGGGAC
>CABSMD010000163.1 GCA_902478725.1 uncultured Clostridia bacterium | reverse complement strand
ATCTTTAAGCCCCCATGGAGTCCTCGCGCCCGAAGTGCCACCTCCGGGTCTCAGGCTGGCGTTGATCGCTGGGAACAGCCTTGTTTATCACCTCCTTGGCTGTCCATCTTGGCGGCGCGCCTGATTCGCTCGTACATGGGTTATGTACCAGAAATGCCGTCTATTCAATTGTCAAAGTACCATCGAAGGGGAAAACTTGTCCTTCTATTAACACTGACAAAAGGGGCAAAAAACAGGCGCTTCAAATGAAACTTTATCAAAAAATTTTTGCCAACTGTTTCAGCCCACGCCGGATGCTGTCACGGACACGGCTCGGATCTACACCTTCGGCTCCGGCAATCTCATTTACGCTCATCCCCAGATAGTACCGAGCATAAATTCTTTTTGCCTGTTTCTCCGGCAAAGCCATCACGGCGGAGTAAATCTGCTCGCGCAGCTGCTTTTCCTCCAGAAGCATCTCCGGCGTCTCCAGCTTTCGCAGGACCGCATTTTCAATTCCATTCTCACAGTCCAGGGAGTACTGCGCCTTATAGCGATACATTTTTCGCTCATAGGCTGCTTCAGCTCGCTCGTCAGACTGAAACACCGCTTGTACTTCATCGGTTACTTCCAAAAAGGCATCGGTTTTATAAACATCGGGATACAGATCCCGAAGATTGACTTTCTTCATTATGTACCTCCATTTCGATTCACGGGTGATTAGCGGGTGAATCGAATGGAGGCGGGGAACGGCATCGAGGCCGTTTGGGGACATTCGGCAAAAAACGACAAGCAAAAGCGCCAGTCTCCCATTCCAGGAAACTGGCGCAACAAAAAAGATCATTATTATTCCGGTTTGCGCAGAACGATAATACCGACAGGTTGCCGAACTGCCCCGGAGGGGAAGCTACACTTTTTTTAGCAAGTGAAGATTATGAGAACTGTAAAAGGTTAAAACAAACAAAGCGGCATCCTCCTATATGCCGCTGTAAATAACCTTTCTGTCTACGCAGTATAAAGCGGCAGCTATTCAGCAAGCCGCGTTTTCATTGAACCATTACTCAATTAACAGCTGCTCGCCATTATTGAGAGCTATGGTATAGAACAGAAAGCAAGATTTACTTTAGATTTATACAAGATTTGCACAAGAAATACCTATACTTCGAATTTGTAGCCTATTCCTCGAATGCTTTTAATATGTTCTGATGCAGTTTCCGAACTTTTTAACTTTTTCCGTAAATTACTTATATGGCTTGAAATCGCATTGCGTGAATAAAACGAAAAATCATCATGCCAAACAGAATCCATTATCATTTCATAAGTATAGACTTGCCGTTGATTCATAATTAGCAGCGCAAGAATATCAAACTCTTTTTCGGTCAAATCAATGCATACCCCAGCTATCTCTACAGACCTGTACTCTAAGCAGAAAGACAAGTCTTTCACAGTGATGATTGTTAGCGGTCTTCTTTTATCTTTTGGTATTTTCAAACAATTTCTCATACTATTTTTCTCTGAAAACATTTCTACCATAGGATGATTATAGGTATGTAAATATTGAGCAGCACCAAAATGGACACATGCATACCGCTGTTCCTCCGAATATGAAGGTGGCACAACAATAATTGGTACCGCACGTTTTTGTCTCAAGATATCCAAATCGTCTTGTGGAATCACATCAGAGCAAATAGCTACGCATATATATTCTTTAAAAGACAGCATTGCGGCCGCTTGTTTAATATTATCAGCATAGTCAAATTCAATTTCAAATTCTTTCCATCGGCCAGCAGTAACCTCATATTCATTATAGGCGTATCCTACGCCCAATACATGCGGAACCATATGTTCACCTCCTACTACTTCTAGCAGACAGTTCAAAGCTGCCGAGCATAAGTTACCCGGCAGCTCTAAACAAAACTATATTTTTCTATGATGGAGAATGCTTTTTTGCGTATCTACAAATCCTCCGTCATCGATTATTTCCCCAGTAAATCAATGCCAGTGCGCCGGGACCGGTGTGTGCTCCGATGATAGGGCCAATATAAGCAATACAAATCTCAGAATCCGGGAATTGTTCCAACAACCTTTCTTTCAGCATATCTGCTGCTTCAGGGTCATCGGCATGACCTATCAGAATCGATTTACCAAGTTCAGGTTTCCAGCCCTGTTCCATTCGGGCAATCTGAGTGGTAACAGCCTTTTTTCTTCCACGAGGTTTTTCCACTGCTTGCAGCTTTCCTTCGCTGTCCACATGAAGCAACGGTTTGATCTGCAAAGCCGTTCCCATTGCGGCTGCGGCACCTGAAACCCGCCCGCCATGTTTCAAATGGGTAAAGGTATCAACCGTAAACCAATGACATACCTCTAATCGGTGTTCCATGACCCAAGAAGCCAATTCATCAATAGACAGTCCTTCCCTCTGCTTTTTCGCAGCTTCTCTGACTAAAAACCCTTCACCCACTGCGGCAGCAAGCGTATCAATGCAGATGATTCTTCTTTCCGGATATTCCTGCTGTAGTTCTTCAACCGCTAAAAACGCAGACTGATATGTACCTGACAGACCAGAGGAAAAACAGAGATACAGAATATCGGTTCCCTGTCGCAGACAGGGTTCAAAATGCTTAAAATAAATCGTTGGGTTGATTTGTGAGGTCGTTGCAAAATTCCCAGCTCTTTGCAAGCGGTAGAACTCCTTGGCTGTGATTCCTTCCGGGGAACCATATGAGTATTCTGTTCCGCCGATCTCAACATTCATAGGAATCATTTCAACAGATGGCAGACCTGCGGTTAACTCCGGTGCGAGATCTGAGGTGGCATCTGTGAAAATTTGATAGCCGTCCATCACTTCTTTCACCCACTACAGCCCTGACAAGCAGCCCACAGCTCATCGGCCTTCGGCTTCCAGGTTTCTGCATAAAGTGTAGTCTTATCACACAGATGGTCAACACTTTCCGGGGACTGATACTCGGTAGAATGGGCACCGGATTTCTTTACCATGCTACGCAGACATTCAGGATTTTCCAGCATAGGACACGGCTGGAACATATTATCATTAAAGGGCTGACCGTCGTGATAGGCCATAAACAGCGGAGACTGATATGCTTCCAGCAGGGTCTTTTCACGGATGTTGGAGTCAGAGTAATGGATAAAAGCGCAAGGCTCAATGTCACCATTGGCATTGATATGCAGATAGTTGCGGCCACCAGCAATACAGCCGTTTACAAATTTCGCATCATTCTGAAAGTCAATTGTGAAAATAGGCTTTGTGCTACGGTATTCGCAGATGCGGTTATACATCTTTTCACGCTGGTCAGGAGACGGGAGCAGCTCCACAGCGGAATCGTTGCCCACAGGCATATAGTGGAAGAACCATGCGAACTTCGCACCGCACTCCACCAGATGATCGAAGAACTCATCCGAGCTGATGGAGTCGATGTTCTTGCTGGTATAGCACCCAGATACGCCGAAAGGCAGCTTCTTTTCTTTCAGAATCTTCATCGCCCGCATAGTAGCCTGATAAGTACCCTTGCCACGGCGGAAATCAGTAGCTTCCTCGAAGCCTTCAATGCTGATGGCCGGGTAGAAGTTCTTCACCCGCAGCATCTCATCGGCAAACTTCTCATCGATAAGGGTACCGTTGGTAAAGGCAGAGAATACGCAGTCAGGATGCGCTTCACACAGGCGGAGCAGATCGTTCTTGCGTACCATAGGTTCACCGCCGGTGTAGAGGAACATATAGGTTCCCAGTTCATTGGCCTGATTGATGATGTCATCCAGTTCCTCATAGCTCAGATTCAGCTTATTACCGTATTCTGCCGCCCAACAGCCGGTGCAATGAAGGTTGCAGGCGGAAGTGGGGTCCATCAGGATTGCCCAGGGGATATTGCAGCCGTACTTTTCACGATTAGCCACCTGCTTGCGGCTGCCTAAGAGAGATGCATTGACAATAAAATTGCGGAAGAACACTTTGCGGACTTCAGAATCAATGTCCGTCCAAAGGCTGTTGATCAGGCGCATCCAGTTGCTGTCAGGCTGCTCCATCACCTTACGGATTTGCTGGCGCTGTGTGAGATAGAGGTTATCCTTATCGAACTTATCCGCCCAATCTAACAACTTGGGGAATGCTTCCTGCGGATTGCTGTCAACATATTTCAGCACTTGATTGACGGCGAAAGCCTGTGCGCTGTCTTTAATAGAATTACTCATGGTTTTGTCTCCTTTTCTATCTTAAAAGCAAAAAGAGCCGATAATACGCAGCACAAGGCTAACGGGTTATCGGCTCTGCGTCTATGCGTCTGGCTCTGTGATAACTGTGGTATTGAATTGTTTTACGCTGATTATTATTTCCCGTTTGCACTTCGGACAGTATAGCGGAAAATTTTCAAGTACTGTATTATCACAGATTTTAATTCTCGTTTTGTTGTTGCAGTTGGGGCATAATAGCCATTCGTTTTTTTTCATTCTTTGTTTTTCATCAGATAATAGAATATCTATGGACAATTACATTTACAACTCACGCAGTTTCCACCGCCTTGTAGAAACCATTACACACGCGCCCACAATGAGTACTGTTAAGACGATGGAGGAAAGATAGACGCCATTTAGTGCTACTTCATACACATCATAGTACCGCAGAGGGGTCAGATAATCCAAGAAACGATTCCCTGTGTACTCGGCAGTAAAGGCCAACACATAGGCGGCCAATACGAAAACCGTACCGGCGCGTACCGCGGCCTTATAAGATTTGAAAAGGCTGGCAAACAGCAGACCCAAGGCAAAAAAGAGAAGCTGGGTAAAGAACATTCCCATCGTTGTGGAAAGCACCGCTCCCGGCTGATCCAGACCGCCCAAAGGAAGAACGATCGTGAAATAATTGCACACGCCGCTGAACAGGGCGAACACCAGCAGGTTCACTGCTGAAACGATCACCTTCGCCAGAACAATGGTTTTCCGCTCCACAGGCTTTGTGAACAGGTATTCGGATGTTCCAAATTTCTTTTCCCTCGCCACACAGGACAGGCCCAGAGAGATTGCATAGGCAAAGGCCAACAGCCCCTCCCAAAAATAGATACACGCGTACCAACCAAGGGCAGTCGTGAGATCCCCTTTCACACCGAACATGATCATGATCAAGCGAGGAAATTGGCCGACTGTCCGGGCCATCTCATCCAGACTGTCCTTCAAGGATAAAAGTTCAAAATAGCAGAATCCGCACAGCAGTAACATGATCCCCAGCCAGATCAGCAGGGTCTTTCTGGTTTGGCGGAATTCGTTTTTCACCAATGTTTTCATCTTTGCACCCCCTCATGAGCGGAACTGGATGTCTTTTTTCAAAAAGACACGATAAGACAGCACCAAAAACAGGGCAAACAGCAGTACACACCATCCCAAGTAATCCAACTCATAAAAGCCAGATTTGGAAATCTCAGCCGCACTAAAGAACGAGTACGGGGACAGAAAACTAATGGCACGGTTGCTGACAATGTTGGAGAAGCTGGTAACGCAGTACTCGACAAAGACAATTAACCCGGCAGTCAAAAGTGGGCTTCGATTGCGTGAAAATAGAATTCCAACCAAAAGCCCCATAGCTGCAAGGAACAGCGTGACCAGCATGAGGGAAAGAGCAATCAGAAAGAACTCTCCCCAGTCAATGCCGGAGCGGAACAGGGCCAGCGCCAAAAAAGAGGCGAGAAGATATACCATGCTCACGACCACTACGCCGAAAAAAACCGTGAACGCCTTTGCCCAGTAAATCGTTTTTCGGGTATGGGGTTTTGTAAACAGATATTCAGAGGTTCGCTCCGAGCACTCCTTGGTGTGAATGGCGATACCGAAGTGCATCCCGAAAATACCGGACGCAATCATAAAAAAGCTGGTGAGAAAAGCATAAATGCCCAACGGTGAGGTCAGATATTCCATAGACACACCAACGCCCTTGTAAAAATCACTCGTACCCAGCGTTTCATAGAGGTCTCCGGTGGAAACATCCATAAAGCTGTAATAGGTAGGCGTCATCACAAAAACACACAGAGCCAAGGCGATGGCCCAACCCAAAATATATTTGCGGTGCCTTTTCAGTTCATATTTCAAAATGACCATGCCTGACACCTCCTTACGCATAGTAGTGCA
>CABSMD010000162.1 GCA_902478725.1 uncultured Clostridia bacterium | reverse complement strand
ATATAGAGCTTTTCTTTAAATCCTTTTGGGTCGGTTATATTTTGTTTTTGCCCGTTTAAGGCAACGCTGCCGATCTGACTGCCGGCGGCCGGTGTTATCTCGATCTCTGTGCCGGTGGTCGGGACAGAAACGGTTTCCCCGTCCGCGACCGCCGCGCCGTCGATTGAGACCGTTCCGCCCCCTTGGACAGAAACCTCGATTTGACAGGGTTCATCCACCACTGCCAGAAGCACGTTATCCATCTTAAGCGGTTCGGAGGAACCTGTTACGGCATTGTCGTCGCAACGCGCGGTAAAGTTAATCTGGCGCAGATATTTGCGCGAACCATAGATCTCCTCCTGCGTTCCACTGCCATTTGAAGGGGTGGGCAACAGGCTTTCGGGGATGCTACCAATCACCTGCCCCGACATATCTTTAAACTCTACTCGATAGGTGAGCGCTTCCATATTGAAATGGATGACCGCTTTTGCCCAATTCTTTGGTGAATCTGGCTGGTTTGCGCTGTTGTTGCCGTTTGACACATAGTAATACGCCGCTGTAATCGTTGGGGTTATTACGATAAAATTTGCAATTTCCTTAGCGTTATTTCCATCCTTGTCGGTAAAGGTCGGTCGGATGTAAAGAGAGGTATCCCCCAGCGAGAAATCCGTCTCCAGAATAATATCGTCACCCGTCACCGGCGTGTTGAGGGAGTAGCCTACACAGGGATAAATACCCTTTTGCGCACGGTATTCCAGGTATTTGTTTTCTTCCTCCTGCCGGATCGCCAGAAGTCCGGTGGTACCATCCACCATCTCCTGCGGGGCGTAGACAGCCTGACGTCCGTACCGCAAATTCTCAGTCAAGGCCATGCCGTAGGTTCCGGTTTTGTCCTCGCTGTTGTATACCGTATAGCCTTCAAAATTCTGGCTAATCAGCGTTTTGCGTACCGATGGGGTGGCCTGCGCAAAGACGACTGTAAGCGTCGTATCCTCTGTGATTGTGAGCGTTCCGGTATAATAGGTACGGTCGGTTACTGTGCGTGCGTCCTCTCCAACCATGACGCTTTCGATCTCATAGCCGTCCGCCGGCGCGATGACCAACTGCTTCCCGCCTTCCGGAACAGCAGCCGATCCGCCGTCCTCCAGCGTTTCGCCGCCCAAGGTCACAGTCCCCTCTCCGGTTACGGACAAGGTGACGGTGCTGGCGGTATCCACAGAGGGTACGGCGACCGTAATGTTATCCAGCCGCAGCGGTTCCTCTGTACCCTCCAGCGAGCCCTGCGCCGTTGTGCTGATCTGTACAAACTCAAGCCCCTTAAGATACTTACGCGCGCCGTAAATCTCCTCCAGTGTTCCACTCCCGTTCTTCGGCGTGGGCAGAGGCTTTTCCGGCATCGTTCCAAGCGTCTCGCCGGTGTCGCGGTTTTTGAATACAGCCGAATAGGTCAGGCTTTCCATGTTGAAATGGATCTCCGCCCTGAGCCACCGATCGCGTGGCAGGGTCAGCTTCGTCATATCGTTGTTTGCAGTGTTGTTATAGTTGAAATAGCCGTAAGTATTCTCTGCTTCAATCGGGAAGATTTGCAGGAAATTCTCAATCTGTTTTGTATCGCTTCCCGCCTCGTTGGAAAAGTGCGGGCGCATATACAACCTGCCATCACCAGCGTAGTAATCGAATGCCGTCAGGATATCTCCGCCCGTCTGTCCCTCGTTCAGCCCAAGCATAAAGGTCGGGTAGACGCCTGATTTGCCACGTCCCTCCAGATATTTGTTGCCGTTTGCCTCTTGCGCGACTGACAGCAGACCGTTCCCGGAGCCGCCGTCGCCCTGCATGACGTACTGGTTTCCACCCGTTATGGCCTGCTTCGCGCCGCCCGAACCCAAGCCGTCTCCGCCGTAGGTCCCGCTTTTGTCCTCACTGTTGTATACCGTATAGCTTTCAAAATCCTGTGAGAGCACGTCCTTCCATACGATCGACGGCTGCTCTTTTGGTAGGGCAACCATAATGTTGTCCAGCCGCAGCGGTTCCTCTGTACCCTCCAGCGAGCCCTGCGCCGTTGTGCTGATCTGTACAAACTCCAATTGTTTGAGATAGCGGCGCGTTCCGTATATATCGTTCAGCGACCCACTCCCATTCTGCGGTGTGGGCAGGGGCTTTTCCGGCATTGTTCCAAGCGTCTCGCCGGTATCACGGTTTTTGAACACAGCCGAATAGGTCAGGCTTTCCATGTTGAAATAGATCTCCGCCTTAACCCATACGTCACGCCGAATAGTCAGTTTTGTCGCATCGTTATTTACCGTACCGTTGTAGTTGAAATAGCCATACGTGTTTTCTATGTCATTGGGAAATACCTGGAGGAAATTTGAAATCTGCTTGCTGTCAGTCCTCGACTCGTTGCAAAAATGCGGGCGCATGTAAAGCCTGCCTCCTCCCGCATAGTAATCAAACTCCACCAAGACATTGTTGCCCGTCTGCGCCTTGCTCAGATCAAGCACCAAGGTCGGATAGACGCCCGATTTGCCGCGTCCCTCCAGATATTTGTTGCCGTTTGCCTCTTGCGCGACTGACAGCAGACCGTTCCCGGAACCACCGTCGCCCTGCATGACATACTGTTTTCCACCTGTCACCAGCTGCTGTTCTTCTCCTGAGCCCAGACCGCCTCCGCCGTAGGTCCCGCTTTTGTCCACGCTGTTGTAGACGGTATAGCTCTCAAAATCCTGTGAGAGTATAGCCGTATACTCTCCGCTGGGCGCCGCCGCGCCGATACCGGTAATGGTCGACAACACCATAAGTACCACCATCAGCATGACAATTGTTCTTTTGTAAATTCCTTTCATCATCCCACTTCCTTTCACCTTATTAAAAATTAGTTGTACTTTATTAAGCCTGTTCAAATACACCGTTGACAAGTTTATTGTAACAAGCTATACTGTTAATGTAAATGTAGAATATAGATAAAAAGTTGTATTATTTTAACCGGGGTGAAAGAGATGAAAATACAGGATTTGTTTTCGGATATGTACCTATGCTATTACGAAGGAGATTTTTTACGGGTTCCGTCCCTTTGGGGGCAGAAAGACATAAAACAGTTATACTGCAAAATCTACTATATCGTCGACGGGGAATGTGCAATTACCATAGAAGGGAAGGAATACATAGGCAGAAAAGGGGATTTCTTTTTTATTCCGGACGGCGCGCTCCACAGCTTCCGTCTGATCAGTGACGATCGGGTTAAAAAATATTATTTTCATTTTTATATGGAAATCAACGGCCAAAAGATCAACCAGCTGATCAATCTGCCCTGCTTTATGCATTTGGGATTAAACGACGAAGTAAAAGAAATCTGCGAATCTATATTGCAGTCAGCCCGGAACAAAAGCCTGGGCAGCAGTCTGGAGCTACGGTCAAACCTGCTGCGGTTGATTGCCTTTTACGTGTCGCTGAACGAATCGCAGTCGGTGCTTGACATTCCGGATACGTCAAAGGAGCTGGACGCAGCAGAAAAATACATCAACCGCCATCTCGGTGAAAAGCTTACCCTTCCGCTTCTTGCGGGAATCGCCAAGGTACACCCCAACTATCTATGCCGTCTGTTCAAAGCACGTTACGGTGTTCCCCCCATGCGCTATGTCTATGAAAAACGCATGGACTACAGTCGCTACCTTCTGTTGTATACCCAGATTTCGGTCAGCGACATCGCGGCCATGGTGGGCTATAACGACATTTCACATTTTTCAAAAGAATTCAAAAAATATTCTCTTGTCTCACCACGATATTTCCGCAACAGAACACACACGGATCGGCAGTCCCCCTATTTTGGGGTTCGAATATAAAAAGAGACAGCACCGATAACCGCATTTGATCGGCACTGTCTCCGTATCGTATTTTATATCTGTGCAATATTGACCAATTGCAGCCCATGCTCCCTGGCATATTTGACGGTGTAGGCCGTCCCGCCGGAGGATCGGGTCAGGTAACAGATGCAATAAGCACTGTGATCCACCAAATAACGGTTGCGCTTTTGCATACAGCCCCTGTGGTACTGTTCAGCAGTGTAGACCACCTCATCCGCACACGACTTGATATATTCATACTGTACCTGGTCCATCTGTGTCCATTTATCCGCCTGGTCGCGGCAGGGCAGAACAAGTATCAGGCGAATGCCCGGGTGCCGGCGTTTGAGCATCAACACCGTGAGCGAGGCCAGCGTATCGAACCCCAGGGCACCGCCGGCGTAAAACTGTTCCACGCCCTCTCCGGCCAGTCTGTCTATTTCATCCTCCAGCCCGCACCTGACCAGATCAAAATCCTTTGCCGGAATTGTCCGGTGACCCGTAAAGCAACACGATGCCATACCATTCCTCCTTTGTATCAGTCATCCCCTGCAATGCCATAAACCCCATTCGTTCCATGCAGTCCCTTTCCTTCCAGTCAAAGTTTAGCACTGGCAGTTTTTCTTTTTACGGAAAAGAGAATTGCTTATGTAAAAAATTATACTACATTTTTACCAGACCTGCAATAGCTATTCTCCAAAATTATCCATTTTTTGGTTTTCCATTTCCGGTGCATCGGCTTCTAACTGCAACTGCGAGCTCATCTGTGATTCATTACCACCTTGTGGGACAGCAGGAATCTGTTGCACCTCAACATCCTGTCGGGCAACAGAATGCTGCACGGCGGTATCCGGCTGTGAAAAGGCGATGGCCTCCTCGCTTTCAAAGAACGCGGCGGCCTGAGAGGACTGTGATGCAACCGCCGTCCGGCTTTTTACTTGCCGGTCTAATTCATCCAAACGGATGGAGAGCTTTGCAACCTCCTTGGCAAGCTGGGAGAGATTCTGGCTCACCGTCTGTAACGCCGCTTCCGTCTTGAGCGTCCGTTTGGTTAGCTCAATGCTGGTAGAATCCGGTATGGCTTTTTTGGGGGCGTCCGCCTTGCGCTCCAGATTGGAGAGGATATACAGGTTGACGCGGTTTTGTACCAGGTTTCCATAGCATTGCCCGCCAATCTCAAACTCCATGCCATCGGTCAGCCGCACCTGGAACAACTGCGGATAGGCGCTCGAAATGATGCGAGACGGGGTAAACGGCCGTTCGCTTTTTTTCCAATAATATAACGCGCCGTTTTGATCGAACAGCACCCACAGGGTATCCTCATAGAACAGCAATACCGAGGCGGGGCGCTTGCTCATTGCGATATGTACCGGCATATCCAGGCCATTTTCACCCAACGTCGCGTAAAACAGGTTGTTGTTCTTAAACAGGGACAGGTGGGCGGTCATATAACCGGTAAACAGTGCATCCTCCACCGTGTATCCGCCCCCGATCGGACGCGGCGGGTTCCAGTTGCCGAAGCGGTAAACGCTCAGGACATATTCCCCATCGTGGTCAGCGCTGGGATAGAGCAGATAGAGACAGCCCGCCTCGTCCCGTCTTGCCAAAAAACGCGGTTGGCTCAGACGCGCCACCGCCTCAGGCTGGCCGGAGGGGAGAGGCTGGCGAACCAGCAGAATTTCTTCATTGTGCCGCAGCAGGTAAAACAGGTGTACGCCGTCCTCATTGGCCAGCAGCTTGAATTGCGAGGCGGCCGCCGTGGCGTTTTTGCTTTTTAGTATTACTTGGCGGTGCCACTGCCCGGCGTTCTGTACAAAATAAATAATCTCTCCCGCTTTGCTCTGACAGATCAGATAAATACGCCCCTGCTGGTCGCAGAGCAGGTCAAAATCGTCCTCCGCCTCCGCAAACAGCGCTTCGGTTCGCACAGGAGAAACCGCGCTGCGGTAGCAGATCCCTTTGCGGGGGTCATGGAAAAAATGCGTCGCGCCGGTGTTTGTTTTAACATAAAAATTCACCTTTCATCACCTCTTATGAATATTATATTTTGCAGGCGGAAAAAGCATTCACACAAAATTTTTCCGGCACATACTATAGTAATGAAAGAGCCTACCGTACAGCTTCCGCTGTATGGAGGGACAAAAAAAGGAGGAGCAAAGAATGAGTGAGAAAATTACATCGGCGCCGGCGTCTGTTCATAAACCCGAACAGCCCTGCGACTCTGTATGTATTCAGACAGATCAGATTTATGATTCCTGCCGCGAATGAGATTGCGCAGGTTATAGGGTATAAAAAGAGAGGCTGTGCCTCTCCTTAATGATACAGCCCAGCCCGATCGTTGATGACGAAGAGCTTTAGCA
>CABSMD010000161.1 GCA_902478725.1 uncultured Clostridia bacterium | reverse complement strand
TCCGTTATATGATTGCCGTTATGATAAAGGTTTTTAATTGTAACATTACTTATTTTATGAGCTTCATCATAACCTGCGAAGCTTAATTTTACAGGTTGTCTGCCTGAAAGATAAATATTTTCAAATAAAAGATTACCGTTTTTGCCTCTTTTGCTGCCTCCCGCAGAATATTCAAAATGATAACTCACTTCAGCAGCTATAAGTGGAGGTGCACAATTATAATCGGTTACAAGATCTTGGTATTTTTCATCATTTTTATGCTGATAAACACCTTGAGGAATAACCTCATCATATTCAACATTTATATTGCGGTAGGTAATGTCGTGAACATCGGCATAGTCAATATTGCAGCAATCAAGCACTGCTCCTTGCACATGAATGATATTACAGTCCTCAAATACTATATCACAAATTTCTTTGGCACGATTCTCAGCCCCTATTTCAAGGCACTTGCCCCAGTCATTCCAAATAGTACAGTTTGTAATTCTTACGTTTTTGAAAATATCATAACTTTTACCATTGCGATACATTGCATTTTTAACTGCGTCTTCAATATCGCCTTTGTAATAACAGTCAAAGCCCTTTACACAAATTGAATCGTCAAAGGTGCGAATAAAGCAGTTATCAATATTAACATCAATACAGTTATGCATATCAATACCGTCAGAATTATATCTCCAGTTACCGATAAGTTTCACATTTTTAATATTCAAATTTTTACATCCTATAGGGCGGATATTGTAAACTAAAGAATCGCGTATAGTAATACCGTCAATATAAATATCATCACAGTATTCTATCTGTACTGTGTGCTGACGCTCAGCATTATTTACTGCGGCTTTATTTCCCTCTTCTGTTATTTCAAACAGAATTTTAGCCTTGTTATGACTGTTATCAAGAATACCTCTGCCTAAGATTTTAATATTATGAGCATCTATTGCTTTAACGCAGGCATAAACCACCGCTCCCTCATCAATAAAAAGAGTCTGGTTCGATTTAAGCTCAATAGTTCCTGCTTCGTGAAAGCCTTTGTCAAAATAAATAACATCTTTGCTATTAAAATCAACATTATAATTCTCCAAAGGATCGGCAAAAACATGTAAAGCATTATGTCTTGAGTAAGGCTCAACAGTAAAATAAGCAGGCTTTTCTAATGTAAAGCGGATAACCCCGTCCTCAATTTTAGGTGTAATTCCTAAAGAGGCCGGTCTTATTTCTACCTTTTCAAACGGATTAAGAGGTGTGATTTCAAAATTTAACGGTTCATCTGTAGAAAGGGATAAAAAATTTACAAGCTCTGTCTGGTCAAGAGTACTCTGGTGACCTGGCCAACGGCGGTTATAAGGAAAAGCCGAAACGCGTGCGGTATCAGTCTTTACAGAAATACCGTTTATTTTAATTTCATAATTTTCACAGGAATAGTCAACCTCTGTTAAAGGATAAATACGAAAACTCATATTTGCACCTCATTAAATAATATTCTCTGTCTTTAAGGTATTAATAATTCTTTCGGCTATATGCGCCATTCCGTTATCGTTTGGGTGCTGAGCCACTCCACCGTGTTCGTATTCGCCAATAGCCTTCATTTCGGGATTCTCTCCAAGATCACCTAAATTCACAAGAAGGTAACCGTATTTTTCAGCAACCGCTTTTATTGAAGCATCCCCCGGATGGCACCAAAAACTGTCTGTTAAAATAATTTTCGCCTTTCCGCTTTTGTTAAAATAATCAAGCATAGTTTTGTATTCCTTTTGGAAAGCTTCGTGCGCAAATTCCTTATATGGACAGTTTTCAATAATGCGTACAATAATAATATCCGCATTAAAATCTCTGCAAGCAGAATATTTTGAAAGCTGATTACTACCGTCTGTGTATTCGCGCTCCCAATCAGCCAACTGCGCTATTGAAAAGGTGGCTTCACTGTCATAATCAAGCAAAGCATCCATACACAAATGAACATAGTCCTTTTCAACACAGGAAGCCGCCATCCCGCAAAGGTTATGCCAACCAATTTCAGGCATTATTCCATGAAGTGTTATTGAATTTCCAATAAAAAGCACTCTTAAACCCCTACCGTCAGGTTTTAATGTGTAACAAGAAGGTGCGCCCTTTAACTGATTGTATGACGGAACTGTATTTTCTTCTATAGAAGACATACTATTACCTCCTAAAACTATTTCCCGGGAAATGATTGCAAAAAACCATGCGGATATTGTCCGTCGCGGCGCCATTCCACACATGGGTAAAAAATGGTTACGGGGACGGACGATACCAGGACGGTATGGGATTTCGCATACCGTTGTACCACGACAGGATATCCCGCGCCTGGTTGAGCATGGTATCAAGCTCGCCCGGCCCAAACTGGGGCGCCCAGTAGATTGACGAGAGAGCATTGGACGCGATATAAAGCGCAAGCAGCTTAAAAAACGCAAGCGGCGGTTCTCCGCCGAAATATCCCACAAGCCGCCCGGACGCAAAGGCTGGGCTTGCCGCCGCGCACCAGACGATGCGGTTGAATTCCTCCCACGGGTCGCCGAAGTCGAACCGGTCAAAATCAATGATAACAAGCGAGCTGTTTTCAAGCATCATATTGCCGATATGGTAATCACCGTGCTGGAAGCATTGGGGACGGTCCTTGAGCAGATCCCGGTTGTCCTCTATATAGCCGATGATCCGGTCGTCCCCCTTGAAATGGTGGGGATTTTCTTTGTATTTCTTTATTTTAAAGTCGGATTTACGGCCAAACCGCGTATACCAGTCCTCCTGCGCGGCGGGCGCCGGGATGGAATGGATTTTCTTTAAAATTCTGCCCGCTTCCAGTCCCAGGGCATACTGCCCGTCCTCCCCCAGAACGGGGATACGCTCCTCGGCCTCCTCCCCGTCGATCCAGGTATGCAGGCTGTACACGCCCTCCTCACAGACGCCTAACTCCACAGGCCGGCACATGGGGACGCCCAGCTGTTCCACCTTCTTAAGCATGGAAAACAGCTCTTTCCTGTTTTCGTACCGCTCCTTGGGGGAGATGCGAAGCAGGTATTTTGTGCCGTCCGGCTTTGTCACGCAATACTTTTTATCCTCCGACCAGCCCTTGGCAATCGGTATTCGGGAAGTAAAATCAAACCCGGTCATATGGGTAACCCCCTATTCAAACTCTTGCCCTGCCGAACGGCCTCCAGCTAAGAAATGGGGAGCCTTCAGCCGGATTATTGATTGTCCCGCAAAAAGGCGCGGTAGGCAAGATACGCCATGTAAACATCCGCCTTCGCGGCAATCTCAAACGGCGCGTGCATCGAAAGCAGCGGCACGCCGCAGTCGACCACGTCGACATCGAGCTGGGCGACGTATTGGGCAACCGTCCCGCCGCCGCCGGCATCTACCTTGCCAAGCTCCCCGGTCTGCCACACCACCTCGTTTCGGTCAAACAGCCGGATGATTTTATTCATAAACTCCGCCGAAGCGTCCGACGAGCCGGATTTGCCCCGCGAGCCGGTGTATTTCATCAGCAGGATGCCGCCGTTTAGCACGGCCGCGTTGCGCTTTTCCTGCACGGACGCATAGTTCGGGTCGTTCGCCGCCCCTACGTCGGCGGACAGGCAGGCGCTGTTTGAGAGGCAGTGGCGGCCATCCGCACTGGTTTTTTCACAGAGATCATAGATGAAGTTTTCAAAATACCGCGATTTCATGCCGGTGTTTCCGGCGCTGCCGATCTCCTCCTTATCCACCAGCATACACACAGCGGTCTTTTGCGGCGCGTCCACCGCGCAGATTGCACGCAGGGCGGTGTAGGCGCACACGCGGTCATCCTGCCCGTACGCGCCGATAAAGCTGCGGTCCAGCCCCACGTCGCGCGCGTCAAAGGCGGGCACCGCTTCCAGCTCCGCCGATACAAAGTCGCGCTCGGTCATGCCGTATTTTTCGTTTAACAACCTCATCACATTGAGCTTGACACGCTCCTTGGCGTCCTTATCCTCAAACGGGATGCCGCCGATCAGCAGGTTCAGAGCCTCCCCTTCGATTCCTTGGGACATCTTTTTGCCCATCTGATCCCCCGCCAGGTGCGGCAACAGGTCGGTAATGCAGAGCACCGGATCATCCGGCCCGCTCCCGATCGAAACCTCCACACAATCCCCATCCGCCGTATACACCACGCCGGTCAGGGCAAGGGGCATCGCTGTCCACTGGTACTTTTTGATGCCGCCGTAGTAATGGGTCTTCAATAGCGCCAGAGACATGTCCTCATACAGCGGGTTGGGCTTTAAATCCAGGCGGGGCGCGTCGATATGCGCCGCGACGATATTGACTCCGCCGTCAAGCGGCCGGCTCCCGATCACCGCCAGCACCACCCCTTTGTGGCGGTTGACGGTATACACCCGGTCGCCGGGCTTGAGGGACGCACAATCCGCAAGTGGGACGAAGCCGGATTCCTCGGCAATTTTCACCGCCTCAGACACACTGCGGCGCTCAGTTTTGGCAGCATTCAAAAACGCGGCATATTCGCCGCAAAAGGCCATGATTTTTTCCTGTTCGTCCCGGTATCTGGTATCATACACATTCTTTGCGCTAGAAAGCAGCTTTTCCTGCAATTCCTTGGTTTCCATTCCAAAATTCCTCCTAATATAATTTGATATAGATTTTATAATTATTGAACACCCGGTTGACATAACGCTTGGTTTCGCCAAACGGAATCTCATCCAGCGTTTTGCCGTCCTTACTGTAGCGGGGGTCGGCCAGCCATTTGGAGACGTTGCCGCTGCCAGCGTTATAGGCCGCCAGCATCACCCGCCAGTCTCCGCCGAAGGTCTCGGCCAGGTGCTGTAAGTACCAGCAGGAGAACTTGATGTTGGTCTCCGGGTCGGCAAGGTCGTACTCCTGCTCTCCCGTTTTTGAGGCGATCCACTCCGCCGTCTCTTCGGTGATCTGCATCAGGCCGATCGCGCTCTTATGGGAAGCAGCGTTTTTATCAAACCCACTCTCGGATTTCATGATCGAAAACACGAGATAGGGGTCTAGCTTATATTCATGGGCATAGTAAAAGACGTGTTCCTTGTATTTTTCCGGGTAGGCGACCTTTAAAAGACCGATAAAGCACACCCACAACGCCGCAAGCACGAGCAGGAACACGGCGGCTGTTTTGATAAATTTTCTGCGGTTAATCGTGATAATCAAGTTTGCTCCACCTTTTCCAAAATGGTTCTTGCCAGCTCGCCGGGGTCGGCTGCCCCGTCGTTGCAAACGGCGAAATCGGTATGCTCTATGTAATAGGTATCGTCCTTTTGCGCGCGGATGCGGGAAAGCGCGGCCTCGCGGGAAATCCCATCGCGCGCCACGATGCGGGAGAGGCGCGCCTCAAGGGGCGCGAGCACCGCCACCGTCCGGTTGCACAGCCGATCCAGTCCCGCCTCTTGCAGCACCGCCGCGTCCACCACTATGACAGCATATTGCTCCCGGTGACGTTCTATGTCATCCAAAATTTCATGTGTTATCAATGGATGGGTAATTTCGTTCAGCTTTTTTAGCTTCTCTTCATCGGAAAACACGATTTCTCCCAGCCTTTTGCGGTCGAGTGACCCGTCGGGGCGAAGGATTTCTTCTCCAAACGCGCGGCTCAGCCTCTCCAGCACCGGCGGACGCAGAATCTCCCGCGCCACGCGGTCGGCGTCGATCACATACGCGCCCAGTGCGGCAAGGCGGCTGCAAATCGTCGTTTTGCCTGTTCCACTGCCGCCGCAGATTCCAACCAGCTTCATCCTATCCCTCCTATTTGGTGTCGTACAGGCTCGCGCCGCTGTGCACCTCCACCGTAAGCGGAAGCTGGAAGGTTACCGCGTGCTCCATTTCATAACGGAGCAGCTCTTCCACCTTCTCCAATTCTTCCACCGGCACC
Source organism: uncultured Clostridia bacterium (assembly GCA_902478725.1). Classification (GTDB taxonomy): domain Bacteria; phylum Bacillota; class Clostridia; order HGM11514; family HGM11514; genus CABSMD01. Next base: position 318 of record CABSMD010000161.1, on the reverse strand, counting down.
TCCAGCACCAGCTCGTCATGCACCTGCATGGTCAGGCGTGCTTGGCAGCCTTCCCGCCGCAGGCGTTCGGCCACCCGCACCATCGCGATCTTGATGATATCGGCGGCGGTGCCCTGGATGGGCGCGTTCATCGCCGCGCGCTCCCCAAAGGAACGGGTGACGAAGTTGTTCGCGGTGATTTCGGGGATATAGCGGCGGCGTTTGAAATAAGTCTCGACATACCCGTCGCGTTTGGCGGCCTCCACCGCGTCCTCCATGAATTTGGTGATCCCCTTGTATTTTTCCTTATAGCTCTCGATATAGCGCTTGGCCTCGGCC
>CABSMD010000160.1 GCA_902478725.1 uncultured Clostridia bacterium | reverse complement strand
GTTTGGCCAGCTCCCGATACATCCCCAGCGGAGTTGAACCTGTCGGCAACCCCAAAACACTGTCCGGCTTTTCACTGATCTGCCTCTGCAACACATCGGCGGCATACCGGCTCATTTCCTCATAATTTTCAAATACCTCAAGTTTCATTTCTACACATCGTCCTTTCTTTTTTCTATTATTATATATGATTGGCAGACGGATTTCTTCATCTATTTTCATAATTAAGATAAAATATATTTGGATTTTCCAAAATTGTTCAAACATTGTTCATATTCCTGTCATATCTCTACTTTACAATGGGTATTGTAAGGAGGTGAAAAAATGAAAAACGAAAAGGCAAGACGGCTTTTGGCAATGTCACTCACAACCGTTTTCCTGCTCGGCGCAACCAGCACCTATGCCTCAGACTCACAGCCGGACGTAAAACAGCGGCCCAACACCAGCCTGAAGCAATCCATTACCAATCCTGCCCTTTCGTACAGTTGGAACGATAAGCAGAAAAAAGATACTTAATATAGCCACAACCCATTAACTGAAATGAAAGCAAGTAAGGGTTTTGCAGAGCGAAAGCCCGAAAGGCAAGGGTTTTGCGCCAGCAAAATCCCAAGTAAGGTATAGGTGCCTCAATTGTCCCCCAACATTTTGAGGCAATCATATACAGCTAATTCTGATTTTCAGAATTAGTAAGTTTTTTCCCCTCATAAATATATTTTCGGCTCGCGCCCCGCATGAGAAATCATGTGGGGCGCGGGTCGTTCTATTGCTGTTTTGGAGCATCGACACCACTGTGGAGCAGGAGCTGCTGCACCTCACCAACCGGCACCTCCCGTATCGGCAAAGAACCACGCACCGCAACCGCCGCTGCAGTTCCCACCCCCTGCCCCATGGCAAAGCAAATCGGCATGACCCGATAGCTGGAATGCGCCATATGGGTACCGGATATGTTACGACCGCACAGAAGCAGATTATCGACACCCCTGGGCAGGAAAGAACGGTACGGAATCGTATACCTTTCCCCGTGGTAGGGCAGGTTGTTCACATCCGACCCGCTTCCGGTCAGGCTGTGGTTACCAAAGCAGGCACTTGCGCGGGATACGACCCAGTCGTCAAACACGGTCTGGTTTTGGATATCCTGTTCACACAGGCAATATTCGCCGGCAAAATGGCGTGTCTCGCGTACGCCTGTATAGCAGGCGGTTTGCAGCAGGTAACAATTTTCATAGCCCGGCACACATTCGCGCAGAAATGCAATGATCTGAGGCACCTGCTTGTGCGCCAGCAATTCTGCTCGTGTCAAATCAAACACATCGGTACCGTCCACACGGATGATATTGGTCATGTTAACACAGGCTGTGCCGTGGTTGTATCCCTCTATTAAGATGACATGTCCGGCCGGGGAAAGGATTTTGCCGCTTTGCACATATTCGGCCATCTGTTCCTCCAGCTTTGGATGGGTTCCGAAGGTGGGATACACAGCGTCTTTTTCTTCTACCCCGCCGACCATAAACATTAACGTCACCGGCTGCATCAGCCCATCCGACGGGCGGCCCTTTTGATAGGGAACGCCGCAGTAACCGGCCAGTTCACCGTCCCCCGTCGCGTCAATAAAGATATCCGCATACGCACTGATTCTCTCGCCCTTGCCAAGCAGAGTAACGGAACGTATTCTATGATTGTCCAACAACGCTTCAATCACCTCTGTGTGTAGCAGAATGGATACGCCTCGCTTCTCCAATTCCTGTATATAGAGACTTTTAAGAGACTCAGGGCTATATACGCACCGCCGCGTCCTTTTTTCGGTTGTCTGCTCGCGAATGGTACGATAGATTCCGCAGGACGCATCCCCGCACCACACATTGAGCAGGCCTCCGGTACTCATACCGCCTAAAAAGCCCTGCTTTTCCACTAGCAGTACATCCGCGCCGTTGTCAGCCGCTGCCCATGCGGCTGCGATCCCCGCCGGGCCGCCTCCCAAAATGATAACCTCATGTTTGACCTCTCTTGCCGTTCTCATAGTTGGCCTCCAATAGAAATAGAATAGTTACAGTGATTATAACGTATCTGGCTAACCAATGCAAGGGATATACAAATATTGCATTCCGCTTATCTCTGAAGAAATGATTGTTTTTTGTCGTATTCTGTATTATAATAATAAATGATAACGACAAAAGGGGGGAAACAGATGGGGCGGCAGCATTCTATTTTAACTGGCGCAATTCTTTTTGCGGTCGATTGTCTGGTCATCTTGCTGACCGGCTTTTGTATAACATTGTTTACTGATATTGATTATCCAATCCAGGTGTACACCCTTCTATACTTGATTGTCTTTTTGCTTCTTTCGGTTAATTTTAATATCTACTCTTCTTCACGAATCAAAAAATATGATCTTATTTTGAGCACGGCAATCTCCTGTTTTATTGCAAGTCTCGTTACCCTGCTTTTCACTTATTTCACGCCATATCCAGTTTCTGTCCGCATAGAGGCGGCAGGGTTTTATTTGGGAGCATTTGTGCTATTGTCCGTCATACGCCTGCTGATTCACCATATCACAAGACGGCTGCGCGGCACCGCTACGTTGCTGGTCATCGAGGACGAGTCGATTGACAACGCGCTGGCGCGTAAGATCAAATATTCCTGTTTGGACTGGTTCGACTCGTGGTACACCCAGATCGACACCCAAAACAACGACGCGGTACAGGAATTTATAAAGGGTGAGTTTTCCGAATATGAAAACATTTTTATCACCCAGTCGGTTCCGCAAAAGGTGAAAGATCTTTTAGTAGCTGAAGCGATCCGGCAGGATAAAAATATCTATATGCTTCCCAGCCTGTACGATATTAATATCACCAAATATCACATGGTACAGTTTGACGACACACCATCTTTTTTGATTAAGCCTTTCCGCCTCACCACAATGCAGCGAGTCTTTAAGCGGTTTTGTGATCTGCTGTTTTCGGCAATCGCGCTTCTGGCCGCCTCGCCGTTTATGCTGATCATTGCCCTTTGTATCAAGCTCGAAAGCAGGGGACCTGTACTATATACGCAGGACAGGGTAACCCAAAACAATAAGATATTCCGGATTTGCAAATTCCGAACCATGGTTGCCGACGCGGAAAAACTGTCCGGGCCGGTGCTCGCCAAGGATAACGACGACCGGATTACAAAGGTGGGGCGGTTTCTGCGCCTGACCCGTTTGGATGAATTACCGCAGGTGTTTAATATTCTCAAAGGGGAAATGAGTCTTGTGGGGCCCCGGCCGGAACGACCGTTCTTTGTAGAACAATTTTGCAGTGAGATGGCCAATTATGACAAACGTCTCGCAGTCAAAGCAGGCCTTACCGGATACCCACAGGTATATGCAAGGTATGATACCGACGCGGCCGATAAGCTCCTGTACGATTTATTGTATATCCGTGAATACAGCATTCTGCTTGATTTGAAGATTATGCTGCTGACAATCAAAACTATCTTTACCAAGGAAGCCTCCGAAGGGGTAAAGGAAAAGCCGGACTGGACCAAGAAAAAGGAAGAGGAACGGAGTAAGGCATAAGGGAAAGAAGGGATAGGGTATGGAGCCGGTTGATATTTTAGTGGTCGGGGGATTGTATCCCAAGGAATTGGAAGAAGAGGTCATACAAAAAAGCAGTGCAACGATCGGGTTTGCGGCCAGCGCGCATCTGTCACAGATATTAAAGGGACTCGATCTGGCTTTGGGCCGGCCCGTTCCATTTCTAAATATTTTACCGGTCGGATCGTATCCAAAACGTTATCGCGACTTTATAATCAGGGGCTTTCCATTTTCCCATTCCAACGGCGCGAAGGACTGGAATATGGGATACTGCAACCTGACTGTGGTCAAAAAACTATCAAAATACCTCCGATTGAAAAAACAGCTCAGACTTTGGCTGAAACATGGCGGTTCGCAAAAGGCCGTTATTTTTTATGAAGCCGAAAATACCTACCTTTCCTGTGTAAAGTGGCTGAAAAAGAAGGGTATCCGGGTTTGTCTTATTCTGCCCGATCTGCCCGCCTTTTTGAATCTGGACAAAAAGATCGGCCCGATCTACCGGATGTATATTGCACAGCACAACAAAAAGCTGGACGACGCCCTTGTATATATCGATCGTTTCGTTCTGCTGACGGACGCGATGGCTGACTATCTGAGCCTTGATAAAGGGCGGTATGTCCTGATGGAAGGCATTGCGGATTTGGATGACAATTACCGCCCTGCCCCACTCCCGCCGTCTGATCTAAAGACAATTGTTTACACCGGCGGCCTGGCAAAAAAATTTGGAATTCCAGAGCTGTTGGAGGCATTTTCAAAGATTCCGAATCCGGATTATCGGCTGGTAATCTGCGGAAGCGGCGAAATGGCGGAAGAAATCCGTGAGGCCGCAAAAAAAGACGGGCGTATTCTATTAAAAGGCGCCCTGCCTCATCAGGAAGCGGTCGCGTTGCAGCGCACCGCAACGGTGCTTGTTAACCCACGTATGCCGAAGGAGGATTTTACAAAATATTCTTTCCCGTCCAAAACAATTGAGTATATGATGGCTGCCCGGCCTGTCCTGATGTTTCGTCTCCCCGGTGTGCCAGAGGAATATGATCCTTATTTGAACTATTTTTCCTCACAGTTGTCCATGCCGGACGATATCATCCGGCTTTGCGCCAAGAAGGAGGCAGAGCTTGCGGCCATAGGCCGGCAGGCCAGACAGTTTGTGCTGGAGCAGAAAAACTGCAAGGTGCAGGCAGAAAGAATTTTGAGGTGCATGGAATTATGAAAAAGGAACTGCTGATTGTAAATCCCGACCTGTATGTCGGTGGCACCACCTCCGCCCTGTTGTCCTTACTCCATAGCATCGACTATGACAGATACCAAGTCGATCTGTTACTTTTAAGAAACGAGGGGGACTTTTTGGACAGCCTTCCTCCGCAGGTCACCCTGTTACCACCCGCGTTGGAGGAATCTAACCGGCTGGCGGCGGATATCCATAAGTTTTGGGTTTATTTATGGAGAGGGTTCTTTTTTCGCAAATGGAAAATCAAATACAAGGGGGATGAAAGGTATCCGTTGTCCCTGTTTCAGCTGATGAGTGGGCAGGCTTGGGCTGCTGCCGCCCGGCAGATTAACAAGCGGTATGATGCTGCCATTGGTTTTATGGAGGGCTTTGCGGACTGTTACGTCAGTTCCCGTGTGTCCGCCGCTAAAAAAATTGCCTGGATCCATGTAGACTATGAAAACGCCGGCCTTGACCCGGAACTCGACCGGCAGATGCTAACCGCCTTTGACCGCATCGTACTGGTATCTCCAGACTGCAAGAAGTCTTTTGACCGGGTGTTTCCCGCTTATCGAAACCGATCCATGGTGTTGGAGAACATTACTAATTTTTCACTTGTGCGTTGGGAGGCAAAGCAATCAGTGGATGACTTTCAACCAGACCCTGCTTTTGTCACGTTAGTAACCGCCGCCCGGCTGCAAAACAGCCATAAAGGTATTGATCGTGCAGTAAAAGCGCTTTACCGTCTCAAACAGGATGGATTTGCGGTTAAGTGGTATGTGTTTGGCGAAGGGAGTGACCGGTCAACCATCGAAGCCATGATCGAAGAATACGGCTTACAGGACAACTTTTTCTTAATGGGAAATCGGCTCAACGTATATCCCTACCTTGCAAAGGCCGATCTGTATGTGATGGTTTCGCGTTACGAAGGTAAGCCAATTGCGGTCACCGAAGCGCAAATTTTGGGACTGCCTGTCATCACGACACGGTATGCCTCGGCCTCCGAACAGGTGGAAGATGGCGTAACCGGGCTTGTGGTGGAGAATAATGACAATGCTATCTACGAAGGACTAGTGCGGGCTATTCGCTGCCCGGAGCTTCTTGAACGCTTTCGGGAAAACCTGAAAAAAGTTGACTTTACCAACCGAGAAAGTTTGAATCAATTTTATAAACTAATAGAAGATTGAAACTTTTTCAGAAAAGCTCTTGCAAAACATCAGTAAAACAGGTATAATGGGTTATAGAATTTATTTTGTAAAAAGCAAAGCTGTTGCAAAGCAGTGACGCAAAGCTATAGGGTCTTTTTCGAAGACAGCCAGCTGCCGTAACCTACTATTGTTAAGGGTACGGCTTTTTATTATCCAGTCCAAAAATCAAGAGAGGATTTGGAAGAATGGGCGATGGTATGACGGTGGCACCGGCGCGGAGAATCAGGAAATTCAATATTTCAAAA
>CABSMD010000159.1 GCA_902478725.1 uncultured Clostridia bacterium | reverse complement strand
ATTCATCCGGAAACGACTTGATCAACATCCTGCAGGACAAATCCCGCAGCAGTGCGGCAATCCGTTCCCCCACGCCGCCGCAACAGGCCCCATCTTCTAACGAAACGACAAAGCCGGTTTTTTGCGCCAGCTGCAAAATTAACTTTTCGTCCAGCGGCTTTGCAAACCGCAGGTCGGCCACCGCCGCCGAGATCCCGCGTTTCCGAAGCAGATCCCGTGCTTTTACAGCAACACTCGTCATTCTGCCAACCGCCAGCAGGGCTACGTCTTGCCCATCGTATAACAGCCGGCCCTTCCCCAGCTCAACCGGACCGCCTTCCGACAAAATAGGTTCCTCCCTGCCGCGCGGATACCGGATCGCAACCGGACCACGGCAGGTAAGCGCAAAGTCCAGCATCCGTTTCAATTCCATATAATCCGCCGCCGCCAAAACCGTCATGTTCGGTATCGAACTCAAAAACGCCATATCGTACAGCCCCTGATGGGTTTCCCCATCCTCACCGACGATCCCGGCCCGATCGATGGCAAACACAACATGCAGGTTTTGAAGGGCAACGTCGTGCAGAATTTGATCATACGCCCGCTGCAAAAAGGAGGAATACACCGCCACCACCGGAACATACCCCCCCGCCGCCAGCCCCGCCGCAAAGGTTACCGCGTGCTGTTCGGCAATACCAACGTCAAAAAAACGCTTCGGATACCGTTTGGAGAACCGTTCTAATCCTGTGCCGCACGGCATTGCCGCCGTAATGGCACATATCGTATCATGATCCTCCGCCAGCTTACACAGGTAGTCCCCGAACACGGAGGAGTAGCTTTCCTTTTTTCCCAATTGAATCGTCCGCCCGGTTTCCAGATCAAACTTCGCGATACCATGAAAACTATCCGGGTTACTCTCAGCATATTGATACCCCTTTCCCTTTTTGGTGCAGACATGCACCAACACAGGCTCATTCCGTGTCTTTGCCTGCTGCAGAACCAGGGATACCTTTCGGAAATCATGTCCGTCGATCGGACCGAAGTATTTGAAGCCCAGTTCGGTGAACAGTTTGTCCGGCACAAACAAATACTTAATCCAATTTTTAAACGACCGCAGCCCCAAAAACAGCTTATGCCCCACGCCGGGAATCCGGTGCAGGGTGCGGTCGATCTGATTTTTCATTTTAAAATATCCTTCACGGTTGGTAATCCGGTTGAGGTAATCTGACAAACCCCCGACATTTTTGGAGATCGACATCGCATTATCGTTTAGCACCACAATCAGCCGCGTATTTGCAATAGCCGCGTTGTTCAGCGCTTCATAAGCCATTCCTCCGGTCATCGCTCCGTCCCCGATTACCGCTATGACATGATGGTCTCCTCCGCTGAGGTCACGCGCCTTGGCAAGGCCGAGCGCGGCGGAGATAGAGGTGGAGCTGTGTCCGGTATTAAAGCTGTCATACTCACTCTCATTTGTCTTGGGAAATCCGGACAGCCCATCAAACTGGCGCAATGACTCAAATTTTCCGCAACGTCCGGTGAGCATTTTATGTACGTAGCACTGATGCCCAACATCCCATACCAGCTTATCCTGCGGCAAATCAAATACCGCGTGCAGAGCCAGGGTAAGTTCGACTATTCCCAAATTAGAAGCTAGATGCCCACCCGTTTTCGAGACCGAATCCAATAAGAAGGAACGGATCTCTCCCGCTAATATACCAATTTGTTTTGCATTCAGTTTTTTGATATCCGAAGAGGTTTCGATTCCTTCCAATAGCATACCTTACGCCCCATTTATCGATGATATCGCCATAGGCCGGCAAATGCCGGATATGGCGCATTTTTCTATTTCCTGCGCTTCTGACGAGGCGGCACGACCCATGAAATCACTTTCGAAACCGCATAAATGATATTATTGCAGTTTTTCATCGCAAAGGTCTTGCCAATCGCCTTGCCCCCAACCGTCAGCGAGGCAACAAGGCCGGTCATCACCACGCTCATATAAAAATGCGTACTGCTTCCCTCATTGGAAAAAAGGTGTGTCACGATCACCGCTGATGTGGTGCCGCTGATGATACCCGCAATGTCACCGATCACATCATTGCAAAAGTTAGACACCTTCTCGGCGTTTCGAATCAGGGACACCGCCAGCTGCGCGTTTTTAAACTTACGCGCGCCCAACGCATGAAACGGGGTCTCGTCCGCCGCCGTGACCGCTATACCAATCATATCAAACAGGATTCCGACCAGCACGATCAGCAGTAAAATCAAAAAGGCAAAGCCGACGCTTAAGCGTTCCGTAGCCACCGACGAAGCGATACTGATTGCCACGGACAACACAAACGTCCAAATAAAAATATTAACAATCCATTTGGTATTGCTGCCTTTTCCGACCATGCCACTGGCCCGTATTCGAACCTTGGCCGTTTTATCATCCGACTTTTCTTTTTTCGCCACAAAGCACCATACGCCTTTCTCGCCATCAGTGGATATTCAATAAGAAATAGAAGGTGGCAACACCTGCGGTAAATTCTGCGGCATAGGTTCAGTAGGATTTCCCATAGGGCTGCCGAAATGTCGCCAAATCGGCGGTTTCCCTTTCAAGCCCTATCCGCCGCGTCGCCATCGGCGGGACTGAATTGCCACTAAGTCCGCACTGCAATCCCGCAGGTATCTCAGGAAATGAACAGCCTAGGGGTTTTCCCCGGCAGACCGAAACAATTCTTAGCCTCTTTTGCAGGCATGGTTTCAACCAGCGATAACGGGGAGGCATTGGCCGATGCCTCCCTGTCTGATCCGGTATCCACCATACCCACGCAAGGCAGGCTACTCTGTTCGCAACACAAAGGTAGTATCGCCTAACAGGTTTCACCCCGCTTCGTACAAACAGCCATGAGCGAAAAAACGCTGCTGCTGATTTGCACAAGAGCAGGTCTCCACGGAAAAGGGGACAGGCCCCGCATGCCATTGCAGGGTGCCCCTAAACCTTAACTCCCAGCACAAACCCCGGACTGGGCGTCCAAAGCCTGCACCAGGAACTTCATCGATGTGCCCTTTAACGGATTTTTAGGCCCGTCTTAGGAACTGCACGGCCCGACTAGGATACTGCGCCACCTTATCCTTCTTGCTCTCAATACACTTTTCTATCATAAATGTTTTAAAAAAACGGTATTGTATATATCATACCACAGGTTTTTCAATTTGTAAAGCCGCGGCCACTCCCGTGACCGCGGCTTATTGTCAAAATTGTCAAATCGGCATGATCACCGCTATCATGATTCCCAAAATCGCGCCCGCAAATACCTCGACGGGCGTATGTCCCAAAAGTTCCTTGAGTTTTTTGTTCATAAACTCAATATCGTCATCCTGCCAGTGCTCTACCATCATGTTTAAAATTTTAGCCTGCTGTCCGACCGCGCGGCGCACACCAGAGGCGTCATACATCACCACACCCGCAAACACAAAAGCAATGGCAAACTGCACCGATCCAAACCCCACGCTCCTGCCTACCGCAACAGCCAGCGCCATCACCAATGCAGAATGGGAGCTCGGCATCCCGCCCGCGCCGGTGAACCGCGAAAAATCAAGCTTTCTTTCCACTATCAGCGAAAGGATAACCTTAAAGATCTGCGCAATCAACCAGCCCGTGAGCGCCGTAATAAGAATTCTGTTGTTTACAAGCTCACTAAAAAAATCCACCAAGCCGCCCCCTATTTTTTCCGATTGACCAAATCGTTTGCAAAGTCAACAAAAAAGCCGGGAGACGCGCAGGCGCGCCTGACCGCTTCCACCGCTTTTTCAGTATATTCCCGCACCAGTTCGGAGGAGCGTTCCAATCCAAACATGGTGACAAAGGTCGTTTTCGTGTTATCGCTGTCACTTCCGACAGGCTTTCCCAGCTCCGCGCTTTCCCCGATCACATCCAGCATATCGTCCCGTATCTGAAACGCGAGGCCCAGGTATCTGCCGTACTCGGTCATGGCTTGCTTTGCCGCCTCATCCGCATCCGCTGCGATCAGGCCCAGCAGCAGGCTCTCACAGATCAGCGCGCTGGTTTTGTGCTCATGCAGGAAATAAAGCTGCTCCTCTGTTATTTCCTGTTCTTCCGCCAGCATGTCCACAATCTGTCCGCCAATCATGCCGTCCGGCCCCGACCATCTGGCCATCTGCCGCACCGCCTCCACACGCTGTTTTGCCGGAAGGCCGCAGGATGCCGCCACCTCAAACGCATAGGTCAGCAGCGCGTCGCCCGCCAAGACGGCGGTGGCCTCCCCAAATACCTTGTGGTTGGTCGGTCTGCCGCGGCGCAGATCGTCGTCATCCATACAGGGCAGGTCATCGTGGATCAACGAATAGGTATGGATCATCTCGATCGCGCAAGCAAAGGCCACCGCCTCTTCCACCTTCCCGCCGAACGCCTCGCACGCCGCCAGGCAGAGCACCGGCCGCAGCCGCTTGCCGCCGGCGTCCACCGAGTATTTCATCGCCTCATACACGACTTTTTGCGGGCAGCCCTCTGCTTTTAAATATTTCTCAAGCCCGTGTTCAATCATATCTATATAACGAGTGAGTTCACGCATTGTCTTCCTCCGTCGCAAAATCCTGTTCGGTCATGGTGCCCGCTTTATCCTTGAGTAAAACGGAAATCTTCTGCTGGGCCTCGTCCAGCGTTTTGGAACAAAACGAGGTCAGCGCCACGCCGCGTTCAAACAGTGTTAAGGATTCTTCCAGCGTTGCGTCCCCCGCCTCGAGCTTCTGTGTGATGGTATCAAGCTCTTCCATCGCCTGCTCAAATGTGATAGCATCCGGCATTGTTTTTTCTTGCGTCTTTTTATTTCCCATGGATTTCACCCTCCTGTTTCTCCAGCACCTTGCAAAGCAAACGCCCCTCTGCCAGCGTCAGCTTTAAGTCATCTCCTACAGAAACATCCCCAGTTTCTTTGATCAGTTTGCCCGTTTCGTCCTGCGCAACAAGGTATCCTCTTTTGAGTACGGCGAACGGACTAAGCACGTCCAGTTTGGAGATGAGCTTCCCAAAGCGTTCCCGTTGTCTTCCGACCAAAATATCAGCCGACTTTGTCAAATCACGCGCCACGGCGTCCAGATATAACCTGTTTTGTTCGACTAAATCAAATGGTCTTTGAAACACACGGCGGTTTTCTAACGCTTCCAAACCGGCCCGTTTTTTATGCAGGAAGGTCCGGTACGCCTGCTGCAAACGCGCCTGATATCCAGAAAGGCGCGCTGAAAGCTCCGCCTGCGAGGGGACAGCAAGCTCCGCCGCCGCCGAAGGCGTCGGCGCACGCAGGTCGGATACAAAATCAACAATCGTAAAATCGGTTTCATGCCCTACGGCCGAGATCACCGGAATCCTGCACCCGGCCACCGCGCGGGCCACCCCTTCGTCATTGAACGCCCAAAGGTCTTCGATCGAACCGCCTCCCCGGCCGACGATCAGCACATCCGCTGCCTGCTCACGGTCAAAATACCGCACCGCCTCAATAATATCCGCGGGTGCGCCGTCCCCCTGCACCAAAACCGGATACAGCAAAACATCCGCGTTTGGGTAGCGGCGGGACAGGATATTAATAATATCCCGGATGGCCGCGCCGGTTGGAGACGTCACCACGCCGACCCGTTTGGGATAGCGGGGCAACGGCTTTTTTCTTGACTGGTCAAACAACCCTTCCGCTTCCAGCTTCTCTTTTAGCTGCTCATATGCGATATGCAGCGCGCCGATCCCGTCAGGCTGCATATCTTCCACATAAATCTGGTACTGCCCATCGCGTTCATACACGCCGACCCGTCCGCTTACGATCACCTTTTGCCCATTCTCCGGCCGAAACGGCAGCCGGGAAGCATATCCTTTGAACATCACACCCCGGATATTGCTGTTTGCATCCTTGAGTACAAAATACATATGCCCGGAATAATGTAGTTTAAAATTTGAAATTTCACCCCGGAGCAACACACGATATAGCAGACGATCGCCATCGAACAGGGTTTTGATGTAGCGGTTTAATTGTGTAACCGAAAAAACCGGACGCTCCACTTTTTCACCTTACCCTTCCAGTTCGCGCAGCACGCCGCCTAAGATGCCGTTTACGAACGCACCGGTACCCTCGTCATCGTACTGCTTGGCCAGCTCAATGGCCTCATTGATCGAAACCAGCCGGGGAATGTCCTCCTGATGGCACATTTCATAGACCGCGATTCGCATAATTGCAAGCAATACCCGCGAAAGCCTATTGACC